>NZ_JBHLUH010000014.1:0-19476 GCF_042433955.1 Phytohabitans kaempferiae
CGGCGTCGGTCTCGGCCTGCTTCACCCAGACCCGCAACGCCTCGGGGTGCACGCCGAGCTGGTCGGCGATCCGCCGGATCGCGCCGACCGCAGACACCGGGTCCCGGCGGGCCTCGACCGCCAACCGGGTCGCGCGCTCACGTAGCTCGTCGGAGTACTTCTTCGGTGCGGGCATCGCTGGTGTTCCTCCCAGGTTTCGATGTCTCCATCAAACCCGGTGCGGGACACCGGAAGTCGTGCTCAATCAACGATTCCTGGACCAGCGCACGCAGCTCACCCGAGCACTTGTGGAGATCCACGACGCACGCCTTGCCCTACGCGGCTTCCTGTCCCAACAGACCGCCGATGCCGCACGACGTTCAGGTGTTGCCGCCGGGCGCGAGGGCGACGACCTGGAGGCGATGGTCGAGGCCGCGGTCCTCCTCGGCGCCGTTCAATCGAAGGCACAGGGGTACCACCCAATACGCTCTACCGAGGAGTCCGTTACGACGCCGACTATGACACCGACATGAGGTGGCTGCTCAAGGTTGCCGCCGCAGTGCGGGATCGGCGTGTTCAGGCGCTCCTGCAGGCAGCGCACGAAAGCCAGCCCGTGACCTGAGCCAGCGAAGGAAGGACCACGAGATGGAGCCAACCCTCGGCCTGACGCCGAGTGCCGTTCTTGACGACCGGATCAAGGCCCTTGCCGCTGCTCTCAAACCTGCCCAGCAGAGCATGCACCAGTCGTGGCGCGACTCCGGGCTCTACTACGAGCACATCGACGCACTGCGCGCCACCGCTGGCGACCAGGCCACCGCCATCATCGCCGCCGCGAAACTGTCCGGCATTGGCATCCACCTTGGCCGCGCACTTGACGCGGTCCGCGGAAGCTCAAACCTCGACCAAGACTCCATCGCCGAGGTGGCCCACAACCTCGTCGACATCCTCCTCGGCGTACTCGACGCCGCCGAGGACCTAGACGCCGACCTCGGACAGCAGATGCTCACCCAGCTCACCGCCGCCATGAACGGGTACACGGCCGGGCACCGCACGTCGAAGATGTTCTGAGCCCGAACCTCCTTCCACAATCCCTCACCGGTACGTTGCTTCGCCCAGGTCGCCGCCTTGGTCCACGACACCAGGATCGCCTGAACGCATGTGATGTAAGCAGGATGCCGGGCGTTGCGACCGGTCGTGCGCTTCTCGTAGTCCCTGTCGGCCTTCGTCTGCCCGCCACCGACGGACAACTCCCACACCGACGCACCGGCCGAAACGAACGAGGTCCCGCCGGTCGGCTGGCAGGGGTGGCTTCGTTCGTGTAAACGGGGCCCATATGTGCGCGACTCTTGGGCCCCGGGTTGTTGGGGTTTCCCTTGATCGATGTCGCTGATCTTGGGGCACTTTTCTGCGGTGGCGAAGCGTTGCTGGGCTGGGGTTCAGAAGGGCGGGTCAGTGTCCGGGCAGTTGAGAGCGGCGATGGTGTCGGGCAGCGGCAGTGTGCGTCGCCACGAGGCGCGCATGCACGCCGTGTGGGAGGCCCGGACGCGGGCTCGACCACCCACTACACCTCGGTTAGGCATCTCGACTCATGTCGTCGTTGCCGAGGGCAGGATGAGGCAGTGAGATCGCCTCTTTCCACTCCGCCCGCCATCCCCGCCGGAGCGCTCGCCGCCGACCCGCAACCCGTCCTTACCGCAACCGGCGGCCTTGTCCTACGCCCCTGGGTGCCTTCCGACGCGGCAGTCTTCTTCGCCGCGTACCAAGACCCGGCGATCCGGCACTGGCACACCCGCCAACCCGCATCTGAGGCCCAGGTAAGGGATTGGTTCGAGGACTACCGTCAGGGCTGGGAGCACGAAAAAGGTGCGAGTTGGGCGGTAACCTGCGGCAATGAGGTGCTCGGGCGCATAGCCATAGGAAGCTTGAACCTCGACGACGGCGTCGCAGGGTGTGGCTACTGGGTGCTCCCCGCCGCCCGCGGCGCAGGCGTCGCTCCTCGCGCACTAACAGCTGTCAGCACCTGGGCGCTCGACAAAGCCGGCTTCCACCGTCTGCACCTCAGTCACTCCACCCGCAACGACGCCTCCTGCCGCGCCGCCGTCAAAGCCGGATTCCGACTCGAAGGCACCAAGCGGAGCGAAGCAATTCACTCCGACGGTCGCCACGATATGCACCTACACGCCCGCATCCGAGGCGATGAATGACTCATTTCTAACGAGCCGACGTCTGGGTGGGTCCGGAACTCACGAACACAGCAATCGGCCACTCAGGGACGGGTCCGATACTCCCCGACGACTGGGCCCCGAACTCACCGACAGAACCACAGGGGCTGACCGAGGCCGCTCGCTTCGAGCACGGTGGTGTCAGTCGGTTTCCTGCTGTGGTGTGGTCGCCGGTATCACGTCGTGCGAGCCGCTCAGCTTGGGGTCGCGAGTTCGTATTTCAGCCGTGCCCGGGTGACGCCCCGTCGAGCAGGTAGATGGTGGTGCCTTTGGCCCGGGCGGCGAGCGCCGCCTCGATGCGGGGGGCGACGCGCGGCGGGAGCAGGTGCCGGCACTGCTCGGGGTCGTGGAAGACGAAGGTCTCCAGCTCGTCGTGGTCGACGTGGATGCCCTGCTGGTCCGTGAGCCGGCCGCCGTCGAAGACGAAGTTGACTAGGGCCCGCGGGCGGGGCCCGGCCGGGGAGGCCCAGTCGACGACCAGCAGGTCACCGACGGGCAGGGTGAGGCCGAGTTCTTCGCGCAGTTCGCGCGCGGCGCAGGTGTGCGGGTCTTCGTGCTGGTCGACGTAGCCGCCCGGGATGGCCCAGTGGTCGCGGTAATTCGGTTTGACCAGCAGCACCCGACCGCTCTCGTCGGTCACGAACAGAGCGGCGGCCGCGTGGAAAGCCGCGAGCTGCGCGTACCACTTGTCCGGCTCAACCCACGTCATTGGATGACTCTACCCACGCCTGCCTGGCGAAACATAGTCGCGGGCGCGGTGCAGGAAGCCGTCGACGGCCGGGTTGCCGCGATAGACGGAAAGCCGCTGGGCCAGGTCGGTGATGCGGTCGGTGACTCGGCGGGACCGGACCCGTCCGGCGAGGTCGAGGGCGTCGTGGCCGAGCTGGCTGGCGTGCTCGGGCTCTGCGGAGAAGCCGGTGGCGTAGACGCTGGCGATCAGCGCGGTGTGCAAGGCTCGAGTGCGTACGCTGCCCTCGCCCAGGTCCAGGGCCTGCTCGGCGTATCCGAGGGCCTGCTTGGTGCGGCCGAGGTCGCGCAGGCAGCGGATCGCCGTGCCGGCCAGGTGTGCCGGGGTGAAGTATCCCGCCCAGGCGGGCTGGTCGGATCCGCTGATCTTCGCGGTGGAGTCTTCGGCCAGCTTGAGCGCGGTGCCGCAGCTGCGGGCATCGCCGGCGATCGCGTGGGCGCACGCTTCGGCGGTGTGCAGCCGTGCCATGACGGAGATGTGGGCGCGGCCACGGCCGCCGTCGACGGCGGCCCGCGCGAGCCGAACGGCTTCACCGGGCTGCCGAAGGTAGACGGCCTGGGTGGACATGTTGGCCAGGATGTGCGCGCCGAACCCGGCGTGGTCGGCGGCCTTGGCCAGCCGCAGCGATTGAATGAAGTGCCGTTGCGCCCATCCATGGTCACCAATGTCGTAGCTCATGAAAGCGACCTGCCCGGTCAGCTCCGCGACCGCAGCGAACAGCTGCCGGCCGACACGGTCGGTGTAGGTGCCGTGCAACATCGGCTCGACCTCACGGTGCAGCCATTCGGCCAGGAACGCGCGGAACTGGCCGCCGCCGTGGCGCCGGTCGAGGTCGAGGAACTGCTGCTGGCAGGCGCGCAGCGCGTCGACGTCGGACAGGGTGACCCGCCGGCCCCCGCGATGTGACGCGTCCGGGTCGCGCGGGTCGAAATGCCAGCGCCAGCCAGCCTCGGCGGTCGCGGCCGGGATGAACGGGATCGAGCTGAGCGCGTCATGCCGGGCCACTTGCTGGCGCCACAGGTCCGCCACGGTGGCACGGGCGTCGTCGAGGTCGGACGCGAACGCCAGGCCCAGCCCGGCGAGCTGGCCGCCAGAGGTGAAGCCGAGCTCGTCGACGCTGACCGCCCGGCCGACGCGCCGAGCAAGCACTTCGGCGATCACTTGGGATACCGGGTCGTCGGGCCGACGTCCGCGCAGCCACCAGTACACCGAGGCCGCGTCGTACTGAAGGTTCAGTCCGCGGGCACGGCCGCGCAGGTTGACCTGCCGGGCGAACGCCGCCCGCGCCTGCGTATACCCCGCCTGCTCCAGCAGGGCATGCAGGTGATGATTCGAGACTGCCTTCGCCATCGACTCCGATCACCATCTCTCACCGTCAGTGACGCACCCTAAGCATAGAGCGACATCGACGCTGGGCGTAGGCCGCGCAACCCCGCGCAAGGCCGCACAATCGGCCGCAACCGCAGCCGCCGCCGGGACCTTCCTCCACCTGCGGGTACGCGGCGAGCCTGGATGCGGAGGGAGGTCCGGTATGGACACAGCATTCACCCACGTCCTCGACGAGATTGACCAGCGGATCACCGACCTGCAGGCGCAGGCCCGCGCCGTCGGCGTGACGGTGCTGCCGCCACTGCTTGCCCTGGGCACGAGCGAGCGCGTCGGCTCCAACTGGCTGTCGGATTCGCTGCGGCCGGTGATGCCGCAGCACAACGAGCCGCTTCGGCAGCAGCTCGGCGCGCTGCACCCGCTGTCGCCGATCAACCCGTATGGCGTCAATGTCGACCAGGTGCCACGGGCGCTGCTGGGCGCTCTGGGCTGGCACGGCCTGGTCGAGTTCGTCGTGTCCAAGTACGCCCCGGCGCGGCACCTGGTCAAGGAGACCAACCTGTTCTTCACCGCCCGGTCGCTGCTACGCCTATTCGCCGATGCCCCGGCGGTGGTGCTCACCCGCAGCCCGCTCGGCGTCGCCAGCTCCTTCATGCGCTCGGACCTGTACCGACGTTGGGGGTACGCCGACCGGTATCGGCAGATGGCCACCATGACCAGCGCCGGTCCACATGAGCGCTTCGCAGCGCTGGTCCCGGACGATGAGCCGGACCAGCTGACCGCGCTGACCCGGCTGATCGTGCTCAACACGGTGCTGCTGGCCGACGCGCTCGACGGCCGCGACCACGCCCACATCCGGTACGAGACCGCCGTACTCGACCGCGCGGCCGCCTGGACGCCACTGGCCGGGCTGATTCCGCAGAATCGCCTTCCGAGAACGCCGGAGGACGCGGCACCGGCCGGGGATGACCTGTTCGCAACCACCAACCACAAGTCCAACCTGGCGGCGCAGCTCACCCCGGCCGAGGCCGCCCAGGTCACCAGGTGCACGGCTGAGACCCTCGCCGCGGCCGCGGCTGCGGTTTCGCCGCGCGTGCTGGACTGTGCGGCGACGTGGCTGACCGGCGCTGAGCACTACCAACTCGCCGAGAAGCCCAAGCCGTCCCGCACCGGCAGCCGCGTCGCGAGCCCGCCCGCACCGGACGCGGCGTACGTGTACCTGCGCGGGCTGGCGTGGCGGAACCAGCTGGCCAGCAACGCCGAGTTCGCCGGGCTGCTCAACGCCCTGCACGCCGCCGGGGTCCCGAACACCCAGCGCGGCACCCACCTGCTGCTGGTGCCGATGCCGCACGAGCGTGGCGGCCGGATCCACTGGACACCCCAGCACGAGACCTGGACGGTCAGCCCCGGATTCGAGCAGCACCCGGTGTACTGGGTGACCTGGCTCGGCGCGGCGGCGTTCGCCGCGGTCAACTCGGCCAGGCTGCCCGCCCACGGTGAACTGTGCGTCCTAGCGGCCGACACCGAACCGTCCAACCACGACTACGCGCTGGGCGACGTCGCCCCGGTCGCGCATGTGACCGCCCCGCACGGCATCCATCACCCGGTCGGCAACCTTCAGGTGTGGTGCGGCGACGGCCCGCCGCCGCAGTTCGGGCAGCCGACCCAGCGGTGGATCCACGGGGCCGCCTGGAACACCCCGGCCACCGTCGAGGAGGTCAACCGGCTGCGATCACGGCACCTACTGGGCGCCTCCCGTGGCATCGGTATCCGGCTCGTGCGCGACGTGACCGCCCCGTTCACCGGCCCGACCATCGCGCAGGTGGCCACGGTCCTGCACACGTGGATCGACGGCCTCGCCGACCGCGGCCGGCCACTGGCCGACCACGATATGGAGATCGTACGGGCGCTACAAGCCGATGTTGCTCTTCGGGCCCATGTATGAACCTGCGTCCGGCCAGCCCTTGCGCGCCAGCTCCACGAAACGCTCGCTGAACCCCAGCAACGGCAGGTCAGCCAGCTTCACGAACTCCACCGCGCGGATCGGCCGGGTGTCCGCACCCGGCGTGACCGCCCCGAGCGTGCCACCGGTCCGGCGGCACTCGAAGGTGAGGTGAACGACATGCGCCTTGGTCACGTCACACACGTACAGCAGATCCCCGACCCGGATCTCCAGGCCGGTCTCCTCACGCACCTCCCGTGCGAGGGCTTCCTCCACCGTCTCGCCGGGCTCGACCTTCCCACCGGGCAGCGACCACGACCGGTCACCTTCGGTGTCCTGGTCCAGCAGCAGGATCTGGTCATCCTCGATCACGATCGCGGTGACACGCACATTCATGGCCACCCACAGACCGTAACAATCCCGGACGATCACCACACGGCGGCGCGGCCATGAACAGCCAGCCGATCACCCAGGTCATCGTGTGCGCCGGCGGACTCGGCACGAGGGTCGCGCCGTGGGCGCGGCACATCCCCAAGGAGTTTCACCCGGTAGCCGGGCGGCCGGGCATCCTGCACCTGCTCGACGAGCTGACCGCGCTCGCCCCCGCCCGCGTCGTCGTGGTCTATCACCCGTTCTACGAGCCGTTCATCGCCTGGGCCAAGACGACTCTCAGCCGCGGCGGGCAGGCCGCCTACCAGCGCGCCGCCCGGCTGCCAAATACCGACCCGCCACTGCATGAGCAACTCGACCTACGATTCATCCCACAACGGGGCCGCTACGCCGACGTCACCTCGGTCCTCAACGGCGCCGACCATCTGCGAGCCGCCACAGACGTGCTCGTCGCATTCGCCGACAACCTCTACCCGCACGACAACCCCAGCCTGACGCTGGCCACCATCCCGGCCGAAAGCACTGGCGTGCTGGTGCGGCCCTACCACCCCACCGAGGCCGCCCGCCGCGGCGTCATCGTCGCCCGACGCAGCGGCAGGGAACCGGTGCTGGCCGATCTGGTGGAAAAACCGTCCCCAGACCGCGCACGAGAACTGGAGACCGAGCACGGCGAGTCAAACCTGTGGCTGCTGGAAGGCCGGACCCGGCTCACCCGCCGGTTCATCGACCAACTCCGCGCCACCCCGATGACACCAGGCGGCGAGCCGAAGCTATCGCTGGCAATCCGTCAGTACGCCGCCACCGAGCCGGTACGCCTGGTCGTCACCGACTCCGCAGTGACAGACCTGGGTAACCCACAGCCAGACCCGACTTCATCACTCGCTCCGCTGGCGGGGTGAGCGGCCCGGCGCTTGACCGGGATTCCTCGACCTGGTGTCTGGCTGCGGCAACAGGGACGTTCAGGTGATCGACCGTCGCGAGGGCGGTGAGCCGAGTGAGAACGGTCGCCAACACCGGCGGTCGGGATCCCGACGGGACTACGGCCGTGGCACAGCCGGCACCGCTCTTAGACCGTGTGTCGTTTGGGGTTGTTGAAGTTCAAGGTCATTCGTTGACTGGGTGTGGATGACGTGGAGAGGTACTGCCCGGAGGCGTTCTGGCATCTCGCGCAGCCGTTGCTGCCGCCGCACCCGGAAAGGCACCAAGGCGGCGGCCGGGCGGCGGACCGATGACCGGGCGATGCTCGCGGCGATCGTGTACGTGCTGGAGTCCGGCTGCTCGTGGCGCAAGCTTCCCCGGTCGTTCCCGGTGCACTGGCGTACCGCGCACCGCCGGTTCGCCGAATGGGTCGCCCTTGGGGTGATGACCGCTGTGCACCAGGCGATGCTCGACGTGCTCGGTCTTGCCGGGCAGATCGACTGGTCGCGGGCGAGTATCGACAGCATGCAGCCTGAGTCCCAGCGCCCGGCCCGCAGCCGATAGGCCCGCTGGTGCACGGTGCTGGGTGGTAGCTGCCACGACAGCCGCGGCCGGGACACGGTGATGCCGAACGGCTCGTCGAGATGCTCGACCCGCAAGCGGTGAGGCGCTGCCACTAGAGTCCCTCCCGCTCGGCCGCCAACGCGGGCGACGCTGTACAGCCGCCCTGACTCGGTGTGGTTGCGAATATCGGCATTGTCATGTCCTGGATGGGTAGATTGACGTCAGCGGCCTGGTACCGGAGGACCGGGCCGTCGCGTTGCCTCGCCGCCCGCCGTGCTTCCCGCCAACGCTGCGATTGCGCGCCGTTGCGTGAGTAGGAACAGTACGACCGGCACGATGAGCACGACGGTGACACCGGCCAGCATGGCAGGGATGTTGGAGTTGAACTGGCCGCGGAAGGAGGCTAATACGACCTGGGTGTTGCGGTTGTCGAAGCCTGGCGCGAGCAGGAAGTTCCAGAGAAAGTCGTTCCAGACGCTGATGAACACCAGCACCGATACGGTGGCCATGGCCGGCGCGACGATCGGCGCGACGATCCTGAACAGGATCTGGTAGTAGGAGGCGCCGTCGAGGGCTGCTGCCTCCTCGACTTCGTCTGGCACGCTGACCAGGAAGGCGCGGAGGATGACGAAGGCGAGCGGAAGCATTATCGCCGCATAGAAGATCACCATCCCATGCTTGGTGTCCAGGAGTTGAAGTCGGAGCATGAGGAAGAACTCGGGTGTGATGAGGCAGACGGCCGGTACGGCGATGCCGCTGGCGATGGTGACCGTGATGAGGCGGCGGAACGGGAATCGCAGACGGGTGCACGGATAGGCGAGCATCAGGGCGACCAACGGGCAGAGCACGGCGGCTGGAGCGGCGTAGAGGAAGGTGTTGAGGATGTTGACCGGCAGGTCGACTTGGCGGAAGGCGTCGACGTAGCCGGTCATCGAGGGTGGGGCGGGCGGCGTGAACGCGCCGGCGAGAAGCTGGTCGTTCGTCTTGAACGATGAAATTACCGCCCAGAGCGCCGGGCCGAGGGCGGCGGTCAGGGCGAACGCCAGCACGCACCAGCGCACGCACCAGGTAGCGGTCCGCGTGACGACTCGAGTCGATGTGGCCAAACTCGACCGCTTTTCGACGGCACCTGGCGAGGCGCGTCCTTGTCTGCCGCCGCCAATGAGCTGGCTTGGTGTCAGCGTTGGCCGCGACGAGCCTGCTGCCCCACGTCGCCCGAGGTGTTGACCCGCCACGGGGCCGGAACCGGCGTCTCGCCCTCCTCTAGTGGCTTGGGGAGTGGCTGCGCTCGAGCCGTGCCGCCGGTTCTGGTTATGTTCATCGTCGAGTTTCAACGGTCCGAATGCTCCATTCGTCCGAGTCGCCGGATGAGCAGGATGAGCACTGCACCGGTCACGAGCATGACGAGGCCGACCGCATTGGCTAGACCCCAGTCGCCGCGGCTGTAGGCCAGATAGCTGTAGACGCCGAGAGTGATGGTCTGATCGGCTGGACCGCCTCGGGTCATGACGTACACACCCTCGAACACGGCAAGCGAGCCCAGCACCGACAGCAGCGTGCAGGTCGCGACCACGGGCCGTACCAGCGGCAGCGTTATCCACCACTCTCGTTTCCAACCGTCAGCCCCGTCGAGCTGTGCCGCCTCCTGGATCTCGGGCGGCAGTGAGTGGATCTCGTTCAGGATGAGGATGACGTACAGGCCGAAGGTGAAGACCCGGGTCGCGGCGACGGCGAAGATGGCCGTATCCACGTCGTACAGCCAGTCCCGGGCCAGGCCATCCAGCCCGATGGCGCGCAGCGCGCCGTTGATGAGTCCAAATCTCGCGTTGAAGACGAACAGGAACACTAGGCCGAGCGCGGCGGGCGACATCATGTTCGGCAAGAAGAGAAGCACGCGCATGATCCGCCAGCCGTGCACCGCGCGAGCGAGGACAAGCGCCACCATCGTGGCCATCGGTATCTCGATGACCAGCGACGCGACAATGAAGAACCCGGTGTTGCGTACCGCCATCCAGAACCGGTCGTCGCCGACGAGGACAGCGAAGTTGTCCACGCCCACGAATGTCGCTCCGCGCAGGCTCCAGTCGGTGAACGCGGTGGCGGCGAGCGTGCCGATGGCCACGAGGTAGAACACGACAAACAGCACCAGCCCTGGGGCCAGCGACGTCGCGATTGCCAGCCGGCTACCCGCTGGTGCCCGCTCGGATCTGAGCCTTCTCACCGGTCCATGCCTCCGGTCCATGCCTCTTGGTCTAGGAGATCGCGTCGGACAGCCGGTTCAGGAACGTCTCGGTGTCCAGGTCGCCTTGGGCGTACGCCGGCCAGAAGTTGCGCCAAGCGTCGCCGAACGTGCCGGGAAGGACGAACTGGACAGCCGGGTACACGTGCTCGGCGGTAAGGGCGTCCTGCACCAATGCCAAGGTCACGGGGTCGAGCTGTGCCTGCTCGTCAGCGGTGAACTCACCCTCGATGACCGGGTACTGGCTCGCCGTCAGGGCCCGGGTCACCTGCTCAGGCCAGCTGTAGGCGAACTTGATGAACGCCCAGACCGCCTCCTGCTCTGCCGTTTTGGTTGCGGCACTGGCCCAGCCGCCACTGCCGATGATCTCGATAACTCCGTCGCCGGGCGCCAGAACGCTTACGGTGTTCTGCCACAGCTGCTCGTCGGTGACCAGGCCCGCTTGCCACGGCCCGTTCACGATGGCTGCCGCGTCGCCGGCCAGATAGGGCGCGTTCGCCCGGGCGAAATCCCCGCTGTACGCGTCCTCGTTGACGTACCCCTTCTCGTGCAGGTCTCGCAGGTACTCCACCGCCTGTACCCACAGCGGCGACGTCGCGAAGCCGCCCTCCTCCGGCGCGTTTGACTGAAGGTACTCAGCTCCGCCGTCCTGGGTACCGATCAAATGGGTCAGCCACAGCAGCGTCACCCATTCACCGTCGACGGCGAACGGAGTGCCGCCATGGGCCTTGACCGCCGCCGCCATCGTCTGTAGCTGGGGCCACGTCGTGGGCGGCTGGGCTACGCCGGCCGCCTGCAGCATCGACGTGTTGTAGAAGACGCCGGCCAACGACCGTTGAAGCGGGACGGACAACATCGTTGCCCCAGTCCGGTGACTAGCCAGGAGCCCGTCGAGGAACGTGCCAGCGAATGCCGGATCGGCGTCGAACCGTGGTGCAAAGTCCATCAGGTCGACCGATACGGAGATTTCGGTGAGAATCGCGCCGGTCGCGACGAACAGGTCCGGCAACTCACCGGCCAGCGCGAGCCGCCGATAGGCCTCGAACTGCTCATTGCCCTGGCCAGGGCTGGGCTCAATCTCGATGCGGTAACGCCCGGCGAACTGCTTGTTGAACCGCAGCGCCAACTGGTGCTGGTACTGGGCGATGGGGTCTGTCGGGCTGTCCTCACAGGACATGCAGGTGATGACAACCTCACCGCCAGTCGCCTGCCCGTCGCTGGCCGAGCAACCTACCGACATCAGTCCCATAACGCTCACGATCGACGCGACCAGCACCCGGCCACGTCTTGGCAATCCGGCCACTTGACCACTCCTTCACTGCTGGTCCGTGCCGTTCGAGACGTCGCACGGCGTGGACGGGTCCCAACATCGTGGGTCATACTCAGGTAACTTGCAAGCAAGACAAATGAAATTCGCACATAGACAAATCGACGTCTACGCCCGTCTGTAGACGAGCACGGGAGGGAAGACGTAGCAGTGCCGGAAGAGAGCGACAAGGGCCGCACGATCGCACGAGCGGCACAGATCCTCGACTCGCTCGCCCGCAATTCGGGCGGTGCCGAACTCGGCGACATCGCGGCCCGCGCGCAGATGAGTCCGTCTGGCGCACACCGTGCGCTGCGGGCTCTGATCGACGTGGGTCTCGCTACACAGGACGGGGCGCGCGGTCGCTACCGGCTCGGGCCCCGGATCCTCGTCTTCGCCCAAGGCATGAATGGGGAGAACGCTCTGCTCGCCAGCGCAGAGTCGGAGCTGGACACCCTGAACCGCGACAGCGGCGAGACTGTCGTCCTGACGGTCCTGCGCGACGGCAAGATGTGGAACATTGCTTCTCGGGAAGGCACCGGCGACCTGATCAGCCGTGGCAACCTCGGCGGCGAGCCGCACTTTCATGCATCAGCCCGCGGCCTTCTCTTCCTCGCCCACATGCCCCGACCCGAGGCGCGAGCTCTGATCCGTAGCACGGGCCTGCCCGCGCTCACCCCGCACACCATCACCAACGAGGAAGAGCTCTGGACAGCCGTCGACGAGGCACGACGGCGCCACCTGGCATGGAGCCGCGACACGTCAGTCATGGGCAGCTCTGGCGTTGCCGCACCGATCATCGATCCCGATGGAAGCATCGTCGCTTGCGTCGCCGTCCACCTGCCCTCGGCCAACCTCACACCAGACACATGTAAACGGCTTGAGCAGCAGATCGCCTCCGCGGCCCGCCAGATCGAGCAGAGATCCGCCCAAGCACGGACGTGGCCCGGGCACACCAACCGATCGAACGACCCAACCCCAGAGGGACAACCGTGACAGCGCACCTCACCGAACCCAGCCGGAGCACCCCCATCGCCGACGTCGCCGACGTCGTCGTCTGCGGCGCAGGACCCGCCGGCATCGCCGCCGCCATCGCTGCCGCCCGAACCGGCGCGAAGACCCGCCTCCTCGAAGTCCATGGCTGCCTCGGCGGCGTATGGACTGCCGGCGCGCTCAGCTGGATCATCGAGGCCACGCGCACCGGCATCATGGGCGAGATCATCGAAGCCCTCGACCGTCGAGGAGCCCGCGCCGACGGCGCACAAGTCAACTTCGGCTATGACGTCGAGGTCATGAAACTCGTCCTGGAAGAGATGGTCCGCGACGCCGGCATCAGTGTGCAGCTGCACACCCGCGTCGTCGGCGTTGACCGCGACGCGACCAACCGCATTACCACCGTCATCACCGAGTCCAAGTCCGGGCGCCAGGCCTGGCAAGGAGCCGTGTTCATCGATACCACAGGAGATGGCGACGTCGCGGCGCAGGCCGGCTGCCGCTTCGACTACGGCCACCCGGACACCGGACAGACCCAACCTATGACCCTCATGGCACTCGTCACCGGCATACAGCTGGACCAGGTGCACCCCTTCGTCGCCGGCGGCGCCTGGCCAAGAACCGGGGCGGCTCATAACGCCAGGACGCGCTTCCGCAATGGGCGTGACGCCCTCCTGTATGAACTTCGACGGTCCGGCCTTGAACCGTCCTACCAGGGACCATCCCTCTGGAGCATCTACGACGACCTGTTCGCGCTGATGGCCAACCACGAGTACGGCGTCTCCGCACTCGACGCCAACGCGATCACACACGCCACCATCAACGCCCGGGCCGAAATACACCGCCTCATCAGCGGGCTACGCACGCTCGGCGGAGTCTGGAGCCAGATCCGTCTCGTCGCCACGAGCGCGCAGATAGGCGTCCGCGAAGGACGCCGCATACACGGCCGCTACCACATCACCGTCGATGACCTACGCAACGGCACCCAACACCACGACGCCGTCTGCCGCATCACCTCCGGCGCCGACGTCCACGCTCTCACACGAGCCGAAGGCGGCTTCCTCAGCCCAACCACAGCGCCACTGCAAGACTCAGCAACAGCCGCACAAGAGGTCGCCCCCATCCAGCCATACGACATCCCCCTACGCGCCCTCATCGCCCGCGACATCGACGGCCTGCTCATGGCCGGTCGCTGCATCAGCGGCGACTTCCTCGCCCACGCCAGCTACCGACCCACCGGCTACGCAGTCGTCATGGGCCAAGCCGCAGGCACAGCCGCAGCCCTCGCCGCAGCCACCGGCGCACTCCCCCACGAACTGCCGTGGAGCAAGGTCAAAACAGCAATCGATAAGCTCGCCGGAACCCAACACCCGCGACACGCCATAACCCCTCAACCCGTCGGCTAGCGCTACGTGTCGATTATCGAGAATTCCTCGATGAACTCACAAAACGAGCAGGGTTCCCGGAGCGGCGTGCTCACGTCCCGACCCGTACCATGACGGCTGGCGTGCAGCGACGGTGATCCCCGGCCCATCGACTACGACCATTTGAACAAAGAAGCAAGAGTTTTGGCCCAGTGGCATGCTCACCCACGTTTGCCCAGGTCGCCTACGGCCTAACCCGCCCGAGCAAAGGAGTCGTGGAAAACGGCCTCGACCGCATGGTCATGGGCGGGAGGGGCCACCCTGGGCCGCCGACTCTTCCACATAGAGCCGATCTCGCAGCATCCGGCGTGAGGGAGGACCATGACCGACCACGCGCGTTACACCCGCGATCAGCTCCTCGAGTTCGCTCGACGGCGCGGAGTCGCGGTCGAGTCAGGGGATCTCGACGAGGTCATCCGGCAGATCGACGCGGCCCTCCGGACCTTCGACGGGCTGCCCGACCTTCCCGGGGACGACGGGCGTATCCACGCAGAGCGCGATGCCGGCCGCCATCCCACCCCGGTCGAGGACCCGTACAACGCGATCATCCGATGGTGTCACGTCCCCGGCGTGGCACCCGGTCCGCTGCGTGGGATGCGGATCGGTGTGAAGGACAACATCGCGGTCGCAGGCGTCCCGATGACCGAGGGCAGGAGGTCGCTGGCTTGGACGCCGACCGAGGATGCCGTGGTGGTCGAACGACTCCTCGCCGCTGGTGCGGTCATCACCGCCAAGACAAATCTCGAGCCGTCCGACTTCGGTCCCACCCTCAACCCGCTCAATGTAGGCGTGGCGACGGGCGGGTCGTCATCGGGCTCAGCCGCGTCCGTCGCAGGCGCTCTGGTCGACGCCGCGATCGGCGTCGACCAGGGCGGGAGCATTCGCCTGCCTGCCGCGTGGTGCGGGATCGTCGGGATGAAACCCACCCATGGTCTGGTCCCGTCCTACGGGCTGGCGTACTGCGACCACACGATCGACACCATCGGCCCGATGACCAGGACGGTCGAGGACAACGCACTCCTTCTTGAGGCGATCGCGGGCAATGACTGGAGGGATCCGCAGTGGGTGCGCGCGATGCCGACGGCAAGCCGATATGCCGACATGGCCGGACTCGGCGTCGAGAGCCTGCGCATCGGGGTCATCGACGACGCGACCCGCGTCGGGTGCACCCGCGCGACGCTGCAGGCATTCGAGCGTGCGCTGGAGTTGCTCGCCTCACTCGGCGCGACTGTCGAGCGAGTCTCGATCCCGTTGTGGTCGCATGCGCCCGCGATCTGGACCGCAGTGGTGACGGCGGGTGTGGCCGCGATGGCCGACTCGTTCGGGCAGGGCTTCGGCCACCTCGGGCGCATCGATGTCGCACGGTTCGCACGGCTCTCCGCTGAGTATCGCGACGGGGTGCGCGCGGTTCCGGAGGTCTTCGGCGGAGCGTTCACCCCGATCGTCTTCGAGGCTGTCAAGGCACTGCGGGGCGGGCTTCCTTTTGCCAGGGCGCAGAACCTTCGACGTGAACTCACCGCGCAGGTCGATTCCGCGCTTCGCGGGTTCGACCTGCTGGTCGCGCCCACATCGCCCACCGGACCAGTGCCCCTCACCGCACCGCAGAGCGATGGCGGCTCCCAAGCCCAAGGATCCGTGGCGTCGAACATCTGCCCACTCAACCTGACCGGGCACCCGGCACTCACGCTACCCGCCGGCGCAGCAGGGGACGCCCGCACGACGGGGTTCCAGATCATCGGCCGTCGCTTCGATGAGCGGGGGGTGTACCGGGCCGCCTTTGCCTTCGAGAACGCGCACTGCCCAGCCGAAGGTCGCACAGGAGCTCAGGGCCGGTGACCAGACACGTTCACTACGGAGCGCCATACCGCCTCCTCCCATGAGAGACGACCGGGTTCCGGATGCTGAAGCCGTACGTGACGGCGAGCGCACGCACGTCCCACCGATGCCCCGAACCTCGAGCCCGCCACCTGATCTTCCTATGGTCCGGCGGCGAGCCGATCCCGGTTGGTGTCATCGCCGGCGAACACACCGTCCACGACGGCGACCGCGCCGCGTTCGCGTCAGGGCTGTGGGCCACCAGCGTGGTCGCGGCCGACAGCACCGCCGCCCAACAGCTCGCCGTTGACCAGATACGCCGCAGTCGACACTGATCCAACAGACCGGTCTGTCACCCCACCCCTTTCGGCCGTTGCCCGGCCACCTCGGGCACCCGCGCACCCGGGCACGGCCACCTGGCCGTGCCCGGCCGCCACCCAAACGCTTGGGAGGTCTGACATGGCAGCAACACCACTCGCGGCATCCGTCGGCGCCGACGGATAGGGGTAGATAGCCACGGGTCGATTTCCTCCGCTAACGGGGCGAGGACTCGACCGACACTGCGCGATCACCGTTAGCGGAACCGTTAGCGAAAACCAGGCAAGATCTTGAATCTTGCCTGGTCAGTCTGGGTGGAGCCGAGGGGACTCGAACCCCTGACCCCCACACTGCCAGTGTGGTGCGCTACCAGCTGCGCCACGGCCCCAAACATCCCCGGTCTCCCGGGCACCCGCGCAATAGTACACACCCCCACCCCGCCGGTCATCTCGCAGCCCCCGGACACGCGGCGGCCCGGGGGATCCGGGGGTCAGTTGAGGGCCACATCCGGCGGGAAGTGGGCCACCGCGGCCAGGATGCCGCCCTGCCGGCGCAGCACCATCGGCCACAGGTCGTCGGGGCGTTCGACGAAGGCGTCGCCGGGCAGGGCGTCGAAGACGAACCACGAGCCCGAGGAGATCTCCTCCTCCAACTGCCCGGCCGACCACCCCGAGTAGCCGGCGAAAACGCGGATGCCGGCCAGGCTCTCCTGGAGCGACTCGGGGTCGACGGAGAGGTCGACGGTGCCGATCGAGCCGGATACCCGGTGGAAGCCTCGCGCACGGCGGACGCCGGGGTGGGTGCGGGCGAGGCAGATGGCGGACTCGGGCTGCACCGGACCGCCCTCGAAGAGGACGGCCGGGTCGCGGGCCATCGCTCCCCAGTTGCCGAGCACCTCCGAGACGGGCACCTCGGTGGCGCGGTTGAGCACCACGCCCAGGGCGCCGCCCGGCTCGTGCGCGACGAGCAGCACGACTGTGCGGTCGAAGTTGGGATCCTTCAGGGCTGGAGTCGCGACCAGTAGCTGCCCGGTCATCGACTCCATCGACCGCCCCCCGATCCGCTGCCCCTCTCCGTGCACGGCGGCCCCCACTACTCGTGCGGGCCGGGGATACAGGACTCGTGCGCCATGCACGCACGATAGCTTGCGCCACAGGCCCTGGTTAAGGTCTCAATCGTGAGCCCACACGCTGAGTTTGCCGTGATCGGCGGTTCCGGCCTGTACGCGCTGCTCGACGGCGCGACCGCGCACACCGTCGACACGCCGTACGGACCACCGTCCGACCCGGTCACGATCGCCGAAGTGGGTGACCGGACCGTCGCGTTCCTCCCCCGGCACGGACGTGACCATCGCCACCCGCCGCACCGCATCCCGTACCGGGCAAACCTGTGGGCACTGCGTTCCCTTGGCGTGCGCCAGATCCTCGCCCCCTGCGCGGTCGGCGGGCTGCGGCCGGAGTTGGGGCCGGGCACGTTCGTGATCCCCGACCAGCTGATCGACCGGACGAGCGGGCGCGCGCAGACCTACTACGACCAGGGTGCGGTGCACGTGTCGTTCGCCGATCCGTACTGCCCGGTGGGACGGACCACTGTGGGCGAGGCGGCGGAGCGGCACGGCATCGCGGCCGAGCCCACCGGCACGATGGTGGTGGTCGAGGGGCCGCGCTTCTCCACTCGCGCCGAGTCGCGGTGGTTCACGGCGATCGGCGGCACGGTGGTCAACATGACCGGTCACCCGGAGGCGGTACTCGCTCGCGAACTCGCCCTCTGCTACACCGCCATCGCCCTCGTCACTGACCTGGACGCGGGCGTGGAGGGCGGCCACGGAGTCACCCAGGAGGAGGTCTTCCGGGTCTTCGGGGAAAACACCGCCCGCCTCCGCGCCCTGCTCCTCGACGCCGTCGCCGCGCTCCCCACCGAGCGGGCGTGCCCATGTGGTGGGGCGCTCGACGGCATCAAGCTACCGTTCGCGCTGCCCTGACGACCGTCGCACCTGGACAGTCAGGTCTCGCCGCCGATGTCGGTCTCGTACGCCTCGTAGACCAGGTCGGCGCCGCGCTGGCGGTGCCGGGACAGCTCCCGCAGCAGGTCGCTCGACCAGGCCCGCAGCTCTTCGACCGTCGGATCGGGCTGGTCGACCCGGCGCTGCAGGGCGGCCATCGCCCCGGCCACGGCCGCGTGCTCGCGCACCAGCACATGGACACAGCGGGCGAGACGGGGCGAGTGGTCGAGCAGCTCGGCGTAGAGCCCCTCGGGCCCCTCGGTCACCACGATGTGCTCCGCGAAGGCCCCGCGCAGGCTGTGCAGCCGCGTGCTGACCCTCGGCCGCCACCCCGGATCGCCCGCCGGCGCGGCGAGCGCCCGCTCGAAAGACTGGATGCTCTGCAGCAGCGCGACGCGGTGGCGCCGGGCGACGGCGAGTGAGGCCGCGCTCTCTGCCGCTGTCGGGTTGGACGCTCCTGCCACCATGACGCACCTCCCGCCACGAACTATTAGCCGATGGTCGCGCCGAGTTCACTCTGTGTCCAGACCCTTGGCGCAGCTCATGCACCTCACGAAACTCGCTGGCATCAGGCACGTACCCGAGCGACAATCCGGACACTGCGGGGCGCCACATATCGTCCGACCGGCACTAGGGTGCGGTCGTATGGAGCTATTCGCACCGGGCACCGTGATCGACCGGCGAGAGGTGCTGCACGGGCGGACGTGGCTGGTGACCCCGGTCCGCGTCGTGTGGGACAGCGGCGACATCCTGGTCACGTATCTGGCGGACGGCACACCGCTGCTCTTCCCGGAGCACCCCTTCGGCCCGCACCCGTGGAGTGGCCAGGAGCGCTGGGCCGGCACCAGCCTCCTCCAGGTACACCGGACGGGTGACGCGTACTCGATCTGGGCCTTCTACGAGGGCAGCACCTTCACCGGCTGGTACGTCAACTTCGAGGCCCCCATGCGCCGGTGGGACGAGGGCATCGACACGGTCGACCACGGCGTCGACATCTGGATTCCCGGCGGCGACACCAAGTGGCAGTGGAAAGACCGCGCCGACGTGGCCGCGCTGGTCCAGGCGGGCCGCCTGAGCCAGGCCGAGGCCGATGTGGTGTGGGCGGAGACTGAGAAGGTGGCGGCGGCACTGGACCGCGACGAGCGCTGGTGGAGCCCCTGGGACGGCTGGACGCCCGACCCGACCTGGCCCGTCCCGGACCCGGCGGCCTCGCGCGCCCGGCTGAACGTCCCCGCCTAGTCCCCAATGACTCTGTCGTGACGCCCGTGCCGTGCGTGAAAATCGGGGTGG
>NZ_JBHLUH010000015.1:0-1318 GCF_042433955.1 Phytohabitans kaempferiae
CTTGCGCAACACCGGCACCAGAACAGCGTCCCGATCCAGGCACTCCCCCGCCAAAGCGGTCAACGTGGCATCCGGACCCAGCTCCACGAACCGGGTCACGCCCTGCCCAGCGAGAGTAGCCACCCCGTCGGCGAACCGGACCGCCTCACGCACCTGACGCACCCAATACCCGGGGTCACACAACACCTCAGGCGCGGCAACCTGACCAGTCAGATTCGACACCACCGACAACGTCGGTGCGGCATAGGACAACGACTCGGCCACCCGGGCGAACTCGGCAAGCATCGGCTCCATCCGCACCGAATGAAACGCATGCGAAACCGGCAACCGCTTCACCCGCCGACCCAAGCCCACGAAATGAGCCTCAATCGCGGCGACCGGCCCCTCGTCACCAGAGACCACCACCGACCCAGGGCTGTTCACCGCCGCGACATCCACACCCGAGCTCAGCAGCCCACGAACTTCCGCCTCGGACGCTTGGACCGCGGCCATCACACCACCGGACGGCAGGGCCTGCATCAACCTGGCCCGAGCGGCCACCAGACGGCACGCATCCGGCAACGACCAGACTCCCGCCACATGAGCCGCCGCCAACTCACCAACCGAATGCCCCAACAGCAGATCCGGGACGACACCCCAGGACTCCAACAACCGGAACAACGCCACCTCAACCGCGAACAACGCCGGCTGCGCCCAACCCGTCTGATCCAAACCGTCGGCCTTCACCTCACGCAACGGACGGTCCAGATGCGGGTCAAGCTCGGCACACACGGCGTCGAACGCCTCCGCGAACGCCGGGAACGCCTCCACCAACCCTGAGCCCATACCCAACCGCTGCGCGCCCTGACCGGCGAACAAGAACGCCGTCAAACCACCACCAGCGGTGCCCTGAACAACACCAGGCTCCCCGTCGACAAGCGCGGCCAACCCACGCAACAACTCGTCCCGACCAGACCCGACGACCGCCGCCCGATAACGAAATACCGACCGTGTGGATGCCAGCGACCAGCCCACATCGGCCGGATCCAGTGTTTGGCGCTCGGTCACGAACTCCAGCAACCGGGACGCCTGCGCCCGCAACGCCGCCGCGCTCTTGCCCGACACCACCCACGGCACGACCCCGCCAGACAACGGCGAACCGACCTGCTCCACCTGCTCGGGGGCTTCTTCCACGATCACGTGCGCGTTCGTCCCGCTCAAACCGAACGACGACACCCCAGCGCGCCGAACCCGACCAGCAGACCGCGGCCAAACCCGCGAGTCCGTCAACAACTCCACCGAACCCGCCGACCAGTCCACATGAGACGACGGCGCATCC
>NZ_JBHLUH010000016.1:0-752 GCF_042433955.1 Phytohabitans kaempferiae
CTGGTTGGGGTCGACGGCGACCAGGTCCTCGTACCGGTCACCGTTGACACTCTCCGCCGTGAGGTTTCGCGCGCTGTTGAAGCGGTAGAGGTTGTACGTCGTCATCAGGCTGATGACCTTGTTGGCGTACTGCGGGTCGGTGGCGTACCCGGCCCGGTGCACCTCACGGATGAACTGGTTGGGATCGTTGACGTACTCGAACGCGGCCGCGTATCGAGGGGTCCGCAGCAGCCGCCCGTAGTCGCGGAACGAGTCGGTGCTGCTGGCGTACCCGCGGAAGTACTGGTTCACCGTGTAGCAGCCGGACGGGCCGCATTCCTGGGTCGGGTAGTTGTGGCAGCCCGTGGCGATCGGCCCGGGCTCGTTCGCCGACGTGCACTTGAAACCGAAGAAGTTGCGCCGCTCCCGGGTCAGCCGGCTCTCGCCCCACGCCGACTCGAGGATCGACTGGCCGAGCGCGACCGAGGCCGGCACGCCGTACTCCTGCTGGAGGGCCTGGGCGGACGCGGCGTAGGTGTTGATGTACGTCTCGGGCGGAACGGCGGAGGCACCGCTCACCGCCGCTGTCGAGAGCATCCCGCCGGCCAGCGCCGCGATGGCGAGGCGGGCGAGGAAGGTTCTTCTCATGGGTGCTCCTGGGACAGGCGTCATCGACGCGCGAAGGAGGAAGGGAAGGAGGAAGGGAAGGACGGATCAGTAGGCGGCGAGGCGGAAGTCCCGCCAGCCGTTGCCGACCTGGACGGGGGCGGCGA
>NZ_JBHLUH010000017.1:0-60282 GCF_042433955.1 Phytohabitans kaempferiae
CTGGTTGGGGTCGACGGCGACCAGGTCCTCGTACCGGTCACCGTTGACACTCTCCGCGACCCGGTTCACCGAGGGCAGGTCACCGAAGTAGATGTACTCGAAGCTCGACGCGGAGACCGTGCGCCTGCCGTAGCCGGTCGGCGTGGCCCAGTTGTACTCCTCGATGAGCACTGTTCCGTTGGAATTCACCTGGGCGACCCACGCCACGTGGCCGAACGAGCCGCCGTCGGACTGCGCGATCGCGCCCGGTCGAGGCGTCGAACTCACGGTGAGGCCGGCCCGCCGCGCGGCGTCGTCCCACGTGTTCGCGTTGCCGAAGTGCTGGCCGAGATACCGGTTGTGGAAGTTGATGCCGAGCCGGCTGTTGATCCGCCACGCGGCGAAGGACGTGCACTGTCCTTTGTAGTAGTTCCACGGGTCGACGCCGCTGCTCTGCCCCCGGTAGGGGTAGTCGTCGACGATCGGACCGGCGTTGGCGGCGGCGGGCTTCGCGGTGCCGGCCACGTCGATGGTGCCGGTCGTGAGCATGCTGAGCGCGGCTACCGCGAGCGCGGCCGCGAGGAGTCGAATGGTGATTCGTCCGGGTCGGAATGCCTGTGCTGCCAAGGCGACCTCCTGTGAGCATGGGCGGATTGCCCGCGCTCACGGTATGGAGGGTCCACTCCGGACAGGGTCAGGTGATCACCCCACAGTCACGACGATGGATCCGGCATCTCACCCAGATCGGCCAGCGTGATCAGCCCGTCGTGGAGGGCCCGCGTGACGAGTTCACTCTTGGTACGGGCCGCTCGCCCCACATTGGCATACTTCACCCGTACTCGCTCGATGTGCGTGTCGACCGTCTTGACGCTGATGTTGAGTTTTGCCGCGACCAGATCCTTCGACGACGAGGCGAACCAGGCGCGCAGTACCTCTGTCTCGCGCTGGGAGAGGTGGGGGCGGCTCGGGTCGTCGTCGGAGACCAGCACGCCGCCGAGCGAAGGCGCGGTGTAAGACCGACCGTCCGCGGCCGCGTGGATTGCCGGCACCAGGTGGTCTGGCCCCTCCGTCTTGGTGAGGTAGGCCAGCGCGCCGAGGTTGACGCACTTGAGCACGGTCTGGCTGTCGGCGTGCTGGGAGTAGACCACGACCCGCCGGCCGGCGTCGACGAGCCGCCGCAGCTCGCCGAAGGCCGGATTCTTCGGCACCAGCTCCAGGTCGAAGATGACCACGTCGGCGAGCGCTCCCGCGCCGGTCCAGACGTTTGCCATCCTTGCCTCCGCGTCGATCAGCTCGATCGGCGGCTCGGCCCGTTCGCACCAGTACCGGACGCCCGCGGCGATCGCCGCGTGGTCATCGACGATCACCGCGGTGATGCGGTCGCCTGCCATCGCACCTCCACCCACAGCCTCTCCTCGGTATGGAACGCGTCCAGCCGCACGCCGGGCGCGGCCGGGCGCGGCAACTCCACCGGCCCGCAGTCGGCCAGTACGTTGACGCAGACCAGGTCGGGGCTGCCGACCACGGTGACCCGGGCCCACGACTCGGCCGTGGCGAGCACGGTCAGCGGCGCCTCGGTGAGGTCGCGCCGCACCGGCAGCGGCAGGTCGGGCCACTGACCCCGGGCGTCCAACTCCACCAGCACGCCCTTGCGGTCGGCCACGTCGGCGCAGTGCCGCAGCTCGTGCAGCAGCTGGTTGGGTACGTGGTCGACCTCGGCGAACAGCCGCCGCATCCGGGCCGCCTCGATGGCGCAGTCGTGCCGGACCCGCGGGTCGGCCGGGTCGAGCCGCCCGCGGGCCAGCCCTTCCAGCAGCGGCAGCGCGGTCAGGTCGAGGTCGGTGAAGCGTTGCTGCCGCCGCCGGTGCGACTCGACCGCGGCCGCCTCGGCGACGGCGACCTGCTCGGTCTCCCACTTCGCGGCCGCCGCCGCGCGGGCGATCCCGCGGAACGCGGCGGCCGTCACCGCCATGCACAGGGGGTAGCCGATGACGCCGACCGAACCGGTGGCGAAGCGGAGCACCATCGTGCGGTCGACGTCGGTGGAGAGCAGCATGTTGCCCAGCGCGATGCTCCAGTGCAGACCGAGGAAGGCGAGGGGCACGGGGAGCGGCCGGCTCAGCAGCACCACGAGCCCGACCCAGGTGGCCTGGCCGAAGATCCAGTCACCGGCGGAGGCGGCGTGGCCGTACGGCAGGGCCGTGTAGGAGACGACCGAGGCGAGCACCACCACGCCCACCGCCGGCCACCGCCACGCCGCCGGCCAGAGCCGCCCGCGGACCACCAGCACGGCCTCCACGCCGAGGACGCCGGCGAGCATCAGGTATGCCACCACCTGCGCCCAGGCCGGCTCGTACAGCTCCCAATCGCGCAGCATGTTGGGCAGGCAGAGCAGCAGCAGGCCGCCCGAGGCCGCGGCCAGGATGCCTACCCGCAGCCGGGACATCAGCTGGGCCCGGGTCGCCCGCTCGATGCCGTCCCGGGGATCGTCACTCATCGCGCCACTCCAGCGAGACGGTCGTGCCCGCGCCGGGCCGGGACGCGACCCGCGCCGTGCCGCCGACCGCCGCCAGCCGGCCCCGCACGCAGTCGCGCAGGCCGCGGCGGGTCGCCGGTACCCGATCCGGCTCGAAGCCCCGGCCGTCGTCGGCGACCTCGACCCGCAGCCGCCGCGGGTCACCGCTCAGCCGCAGGTGGATCTGCTCGGCGCCGGCGTGCCGCAGGACGTTGTTCATCGCCTCCCGCGCCGCGTCGGCCACCGCCCGCCCCACGCGGTACGGCACCGGCAGGTCGGCCGGCCCGGCGAACCGCACCGGGAGCTGTCTGACCGCGTCGGCCTCCTCCCGCAGCAGCAGCACGAGGTCGGCCTCGGCGGGCGCCTGCTCGCCGTACGCCCGGAGCATCTCCAGGTCGCGCCGGGCCCGTGGCACCAGCCAGCCGTCGCCGGACCGCACCTGGCCACTGCCGACCATCAGCAGCGTGGTGGCCGCCGTGTCGTGCAGCGCGTTGACCAGCTCGCGCTCGTCGGCCCGGACCGCGGCGGCGACCCGCTGCGCCTTCCGCGCCCGCTCGGCGTCGAGCGCCAGCCGGTCGGCGCTCCGGGCGCCCCGCATGACCAGCGTCCACGCGGTGCGGGACAGCGCGGCGAAGGCCAGGACGCCGACCGCCGCGTTGACGACGTCGGAGGCGGGCTGGGTCACCAGCACGACGGTCAGCAGCGTGCCGCCGAGGACCCCGGTCGCGGCGATGCCCCGCGGCAGCGGCGTGTACCACTGGTACGCCACGCAGGCGAAACTCACCAGCAGGCGGATCCAGCCGACGTTGCTCTGCGCCGCCGCGTCGGTCCAGAAGATGCTCAGGCAGACCAGGACCAGCACCGCCACGTCGACCGCCGTCGCCCACTGGCCGGTGCGCCGCAGCAGCCACCAGACGTAGTATGCGCTCCACACCGCGACTCCGGCGACCACCACGGCCGTCGGCGCGGCGTGCTCCCCGGTCGCCCGGAGCAGCCCGATCACGGCGACCGGGCCGAAGATCGCCACGCGGACGCCGGCCGCCAGGCGCCGCCCGTAGCGCGACAGCAACGCCTCGGACTCGCCCCCGACGCCCGGCACGTCGCCTCACCGCCTCCTCGATCATTTGGATCCGGCGGCTGCACCCTAGCGCCACGAGCCGTCTCCTGGGTGAACAAATGTGGGTTGTTCGCCCGACACACACTGCGTGCCCTCGTCTATACCATCGGCTCCGCCATCCGTGTTAGCCCACGGCCGTGGGATAGGTTGGCGGCGTACGCCGCTCTCCGCGCGGCGGTTGGGACAGGAGAGGCGGACTGCTGGTCGTGCGGCCCCGGGTCGATCGCTGGTGGCCCGGCTGCCTGCTGATCGCGCTCGGCGTGCTGCTCTACACGGCGCACGCGATCGTCGTACCGCACGGCGCCGCCGCGCCCGCCGGCACCGCCTCCGCGACCACCGCCGCCCCCGCCGTCACCTGCGTCGACCGCGGCCTGCCGGCCAGCGAGCCCGGCTGTGGGGCGTACACCGCCGGCCACCAGGTTGCCCGGCAGACCAGCGCGAAGACCGCCGCCGCGCAGCCGCACCGGCCCGCTGGCGAGGCCCGGCCGGTCACCGCCGAACCGCCCGAGCCCGGCCGGGAGGCGGAGCGGAGCGTCGACCGCGCCCTGCTCCAGGTCTGGCGGCACTGAGCCCGCCGCACGCGCCGCCCACCTACTGACTCACGCCGCGCACCCCGCTGGCGGGCGCACCGCCGCCCCGCCGGTGAGCGACGTGCGCGATCGACCCGCTCCCGGACCGGTGCCGCCGCGAGCCACCGGTTCCCGACCCGCAGGAACGAGAATCGATGACCGTAACTGGCAGGAACCCGCGGCCGCCGCGCCGCGTACCGCGCGCGTGGCTCGGACCGGCCGGCACGTGGACGTACGACGTGTGGGGTGACACCGGCCGGCCCGTGGTGCTGCTGCACGGGCCGGTGTACGACCGCCGCATGTGGTGGCCGGCCGGCGCCGAACTCGCCGACCACGCCACGGTGATCGCCGTCGACCTCCCCGGCCACGGTGACTCCCCGGCCCGCAGCGGCTACCCGCCGGCCGCGCTGGTGGCCGAGCTGGCCAGCCTCGTCGACGGCGTCGGGCGGGGACAGGCCCCGGTCGTCGTCGGCCACTCCATCGGCGCGCTGCTGGCCTGCGTACTCGCCGCCCACATCCGGGTGCACGCGGTGGTCACCGTGGCGCAGAGCCTCGACGTACGCCCGCTGGCCGGCGCCCTGCGCGAGACCGGCAACCTGCGCGGCGTACTGCCGCAGGCGCGGCTGGACGCGCTTCCCGGCGCGTACCGCGATCTCGTCGTGCCGCACCCCGACGCCGGCCTGCTCGCCGACTATCTGGAGTGGATGACCGACCGCGAGCCGCACGAGGTGCAGCAGGTGGTCGACGACGCGCTGCGCCGGATCGACACGCCGCACCTGACCGTCCTCGGCGACCCGCCCGAGCCCGGCTACCTGATGTGGCTGCACCGCCTGGTACCGACCTCGCAGTGCCGGATCTACCCGCACACCGGCCTCTTCCCCCACCTCCACGAGAGCACCAGGTTCGCCGCCGAGGTGCGCGCGCTCCTCTGAGGGCGGTGTGGGGTGTTCACCCGACACCGGACGTCCCGGGCCGTGGTTACCGTCGTCAAAACCATGTCCGCGTGCCGACGCGAGGAGTTTCGATGCAGGTCGAGGCGGCCGCCCTTGGTGCGTTCGCGTCCCGGATCCACGGCCTGGGGCTCGACGTCGCGGCCGGCCGGCGGTACATCCGCGACTACGCCGACTTCAGCTGGCAGGAGGAAGGGCTGATCGGCCTGCTCCGGTCGGCCCACGACAAGGCGTCCGGCGAGGTCGAGGACGCGATGCGGCACCTCGAGCTCCTGCTCGACAAGTCCGCGTTCGAGCTGCGCTTCGCCGAGGGGTACTACGTCAAGACCGACGCGGTCTCGGCGGCCGAGCTGGACCAGACCTTCGAGGGTGCGCCGCAGCTGTACGGGCCGCTGCGACCGGGGCCGCCCGCCCCGTACTCGCCGCTGAACGCCTGGCACGACCCGCGCTCGAATCTGGACGACCCGGGGGAGCCGGAGGCCAGGATCGGCGACGGGTACGTCGACCCGGTGCAGGTCTTCGAGCTGGTCAGCCCCGCCTCATGGCTGAACTGGCTGCTCAAGGAGACCCTCGGCTTCGACGCGATCGGGTCGATGACCAGGCCGTTCCTCGGTGACTGGCGGGCGCTCGCCCGGTACGGCATCGCCCTGGAGAACCTCGGCGAGTGCCTGGGCTCTGTGGCCCACAACATCCGGTTCGCCCGGGACGACATCGCCCGCCACTGGAGCGGCAACGCGGCGAGCAGCGCGCTGGCCTACTTCACCGAGGTGTCGGTGGCGTGCGTGGCGGCGCAGGGGGCGTTGCGGGAGCTGGCCGGGCAGTACAAGGAGGCGGCGCGGGGCAACTGGCTCTTCGCCAACCAGGTCGCAGGCGTGATCACCGGCATCACCGACGCGGCGATGGTCGGCGGGGTGGGCGCCGGCATCGGTACGTTCCTCGGCTGGACCGGGATCGGCGCCTGGGCCGGCGGCACGCTCGCCGCCTCGCAGGTCGTCCGGATCTGGGGGCTGATCGACGAGGCGACCGGCATCATCCGGAACGCGGGTTCCGCGCTCACGGCCATCGCCGGCGCGGTGCTGGGGATGACCGACCTCGGCGGGCTCAAGTCACTGTCGCTGCCCGAACATCCCTACGACCACCCGGGAGTGCCATGACGGCCTACGAGGAGCTCGTGGAGATGAGCGGCGGCGACCGGGAGACCGCTCGCGTGCTGCTGGACGGGCTGCGCCAGATCGAGGCGGGCGCGAGCGACCCGCAACTGCGCCGCTTCGCCAGCGACGTGCTCGCGGGTCGGATCACGCTGCGGGAGGTGGCCCGCTCCGAGGCATACGACACCGTGCTGAGCCAGCACTTTCGCGGCCTGACCCGGTGGCGCGACCACCTCCCGCCGGACGGCGACGGCTGAGCGCGGTCGCACCGGCACGATCTGGCGGGTCACAGCGGCGGCGCGTCCCGGCGTTCCTCGACCCGGCGGTAGGTCGCGGGCTCCTCGACCCGGCGGTACGTCGCCGGCTCCTCGGTGACCACGGCCCGGCGGCGGTTGCCCCAGATCATCATCGTCACGACCAGGCCGAGCAGCCCGGCGCCCATGAGGATCCAGCCGACCACGTCGAGGTCGAGCCCGCCGACGCTTGCGTTGACCGCGAAGGCGAGAATCGCGCCGAGCGCGATCAGGAAGACGCTTGCTCCGATACCCATGATGGCCTCCTTGCCTGGGGGGACCATCCCGCAGTACCCGATGCCGCGCCGCCGCGAACCTGATGTCAGCGGATCGTCGCGATGATGCGGTCGATCACATCGAGCGCGTCGTGGCCGGCGGCGCTGAGCTTGCCGTCCTCGCGCAGGTCGGCCAGCCGGCGGTCGAGCTGGCGGAGCCGCTTCACCGCCTTGTCGCTGTGGCCGTCCCGCACCGCCGTGGCGACGTCGCCGAGCGTACGCAGGATTTCCTTCCCGGCCTTCTCGTTCAGGTCACCGCTGGCCATGCGCGCCTCCACGGCCGAGGCGTAGCCGGCGAGCAGGTCGATCGGACCGGCCGGTTTGGCGCTGGTGGGGGCGGGCTTGGGGGATGGAGGCGGCGTCGTGGGCGCGGCCGTGGCCTCCTCCGGTGTCGCGGTGATCTCGACTTCGACCCCGACCCCGACCGGCGCCGCGCTCGCCGGCTCGCTCCGGTTTCGGCCGGTGAGCACCAGCGTGACCGTGACCGCCGTCACCAGGATGACCGCGGTGGAGACCACGCTGATCCACCACCGCCGCATCCACTCGCCGGTGACCCAGTGGGGGAGCCAGGCGGGCGGGACGGCGGGCTTGCGGTGCCGGGGGGCCGGGAGCGTGCGTGGGATCAGCGCGGTCGGGGCCGAGGCGAGGCGGATGGCGGTCAGCTTGGCGCGTACCTCGGTGGCGCTCGCCGGCCGCTCCTCGGGGCGCGGGGCGAGCATCCGCTGGACCAGTTCGTCAAGCTCGGCGGGAACGTCGGGGCGGAGCGCGCGGGGCGACGGCTGCCCGGTTGAGGCGGGATCGCCGCTGGTCAGCATCGCGTACAGCACGTGGCCCAGGGCGTGCAGATCGGCGCGGGGGTCGGCCGGCCCGGTCACGTCGACGGCTCGCAGGGTCACCGCCCCCGTGTCACCGATGAGCAGATTGCCCGGGTTGATGGCGCCGTGCGCGGTACCGGCGGTGTGCAGGGCCGCGAGTGCCGCACCGGCCCCCTCGGCGATCGCCGCCGCCCGCTCGACCGGCAGCCGCCCCTCGGTCGCCAGCAGGTCGCCCACGCTGCGGTGGCCGCCGCTTCCGATCTGCTCCGCCATATGCCTGATCCCTCCCGGTTTCGGGCATACCACCGCCCGAAACGCCCACTCGTACGCAGGGACAAGCGTCCGGGGGCGGTGTGGCGTTACCGGGACGCCCGGCTCAGCGCAGGACGACCGGGTTGGTCAGCGCCGCCATGTGGCCGCCGGCGTGGCGTACCTCGACGCGGACGAACAGGGACTCCGCCGCGCTCGTCGCCCACACGACGGCGCCCGAGCCGTCGACGGGCAGCGCCGCGCGGTGTACTCTGCCCCGCTCGGTGTGGAAGCTGACCGTGCCGGACGGCACACCCCGCACCTCGACCCGTACCGTAGCCGGCTCGCCGCGGGTCGGCAGCCGCTCGCCGATACCCGCGTCGCGACCGCCGGCGGCGACGGTGAGCGAGAGGCCGACGGCGGCCGACTCGGCGATCCAGGCCCGGCCCGCGCGGATGGCGTCGAGGAGCGCGGCGGCGCTCATCTCCTCGGCCAGCACAACCGTGTGCGGCGTGGCGATCTGCCCGGCCAGGTGCGCGTCGCTGGCCCCGATCGCCGGCCGCCACCGTCCACCGTGGACGCCGGCGGGCAGGCCGCGTCCCCACTCGGCGAGCGCCGCCTCGTTGTCCGCGCCCCACGGCAGGTCCGAGCGCCACAGCCCGTTCCACACCTCTACCGCGTCGAAACCCTCATAGGGGTACATGAAGGCGCCGGAAGGGTACGGCGCGTGCGGATGGGCGGCCACGCACAGCCCTCCGGCCCGGCGCACGCCGGCCAGGTGCCGGTCGAGCACGCCGTCGCGGATGCCGTAGCGCCAGTCGACCACCTGGCCGGGCTCGAGGCCGAGCGCCAGCCAGTGGCCGGTGCGTGTGGTGACCTCCTGCCCGAGGATCACCAGCAGGTCGTCGCCGGCGAGCGGGCCGAAGGCGCCGTGCGTGTCGGTCGTGTTGTGCTCGGTGATCGCGATGAAGTCGAGCCCGGCCGCGCGGGCGGCGGCCGCGAGCTGCGCCGGTGTCAGCTCCCCGCCGTTGGAACGCGCGGAGTGCACGTGGCAGTCGCCGCGGTACCAGCCGCGTCCACGGCCGGCCGTGGACGCCGGCGGGAAGGGTGGCCGCGACGCGGTGTCCACTGTGGTTAGGTGTGCGGGACCAGCCCGGCCAGGCGTGCCCCCGGCGTGGGGCGTCGAGGGAGGCATCACCGGTGACCCAGGACTACCGATTCCACCACCTGGCCATTATCGCGAGGAACTATGCCGAGACGGTGGGCTGGTACTGCCGCCACTTCGGTTTCAGCCTCGCGCAGGAGTGGACCGCGCCGGACATGCTGCCCGGTGCCCGCATGTGCTACCTGCGCAAGGGCACGTTCTTTATGGAGATCATCGGTGACGGCGAGAAGGCCGGTCACCACCAGGTCGCCGAGGACCCGCGGCAGGAGTACCAGATCCCCGGCTACCGCCACTTCGCGCTGGAGGTCGACGACGTCGACGCCGCGGTCAAGACGCTGGAGGGCGACGGCGTGCCGGTGTTCTTCCCGCCGGCGACACTCGACGGCGTCGGCGTGCGGGCGGCCCTCGTACGCGACCCCGACGGCAACACGGTCGAGCTGATCCAGTGGCTGCGGGGCCGGCCCGGCGAGGCTGAGGCGTAGGGTTGACGCAACCGATTGGTTTCGTTAATTTGGGTAGCAACTGAACGGTTGCTACTAGGGAGACGTCATGGCATTCCCCGACCGCATCGAGCGCACACTCGAGTTGGCCCACATGCCGGAGCGGGTCTGGCAGGCCCTCACCACCGCCGAAGGGCTGGGCACCTGGTTCGGCAACAGCGCCGAGGTCGATCTGAAGGTCGGTGGCCTGGCAAAGCTCACCTGGGACAGCGGCGACACCGCCACGCTCACCATCGAGCGCCTCGACCCGCCCCGCGTCTTCGCCTACAGCTGGTCCATTTTCGGCCTTCCCGAGGGCGATCCGCGACGCACCTATGTGGAGTTCACATTGGAGCCCGCCGGCGCCGGCACTACACTCACGATGGTCGAGACCGGGTTCGCGCAGGTGCCCGACGCCGACACGCACGAAAAGGCATACTCCGGCAACACCAAGGGCTGGACGCACGAGTTGGGTGAGCTGGTCGCATACCTCGATGGAAAAGCCTGACCCGGAGGCGGTGGCGCAGGAGGTCTTCACCGCCCTCGCAGACCCGAGCCGGCGCGGCATCCTCGCCGCGCTCGCGTCCGGCGGCCCGGCCACCGCGACCGACCTCGCCGGCCAGTTGCCGATCACGCGGCAGGCGATCGCCAAGCATCTCGCCCTGCTCGCCGAGGCGGGCCTGGTGGTGGCCGAGCCGGGGGAGCGGCGGCGGGTCCGCTACCGGCTCGACTCCGCGCCCATGAAGGTCGCGCAGCAGTTTCTCGCCGCGCTCGCCCGCGACTGGGACGGCCCGCTGGCCGCCCTGGAGCGCCACCTGAGCTAACGGATCCGTTCCAGGGCTGAGGTGCACGACCGCTCCAGCCACAGAGGTCGGGCCTGTGCGTGGCGAAAGTTCACCCCATAGGGTCAACTTTTCGCCACGGACGCGTAGCGTCCGTCCGTTTCCGCGCGACGCCCGCGCGCCGGAGCCCTCGGCGCCGCCGGCGGGGACAGGGGTTTGTGGACGGCGGAGGGTGCGGCTGCGGGAGCGGCGGCCTTGACCGCGGCGGACATCGCGGTAGCCCAGATCTCTGAACGGATCATCTGGGAGCGCATTGGCCGCTGATCACTCCAGCCGGACCTCGGACCAGTCGAGGGCGTCGAGGTTGACCACGATCGCCTCCTGGGTCGTCCGGGCGATCACGACGACGGCCTCGGTCTCAGGGTCGGGATTCTCCTCGCGGTGCGGCACGTACGGCGGGACGAACACGTAGTCGCCCGGCCCGGTCTGGATCCGCGTCTCCACCGGCTCGTCTCCATCGACATCGAGGAAGACGAAGGCGGGCGTGCCGGAGACGACGAAGATCGCGGTCTCCGAGGCGCCGTGGTGGTGGTTGCCGGAGTTCGTGGCGCCGGGCACGTGTGTCTGGCCCATCCAGAGGTGGCGCGCGCCGACCGTCTTGCCGCTGATCGCCTCCAGCCGCCGCATGCCCGAGGTCTGCGAGGTCTGGCCGACGAGACCGGCGGGCGCGATCCGGTGCAGGCGCCGGTGGAACGGGTCGATGTCGGTGGGCAGGAGTACGCCGCTCGGGGTACGGACGGCGTCGCCCGCGGAATCGGCGGGGATGTGCAGGGCGGGCATCAGGCGGCTCCCAGGAGCGAGGTGCGCGGACGGGTCAGCAGGCGGGTCAGTGACGTGGCGGCGCCCTCGGCGAGGTCGGCGGGGAGCCCGCGGCGCGGCGACACCGACAGCGGCAGGGGCCGGGCCAGCGGGAGGTCGTCGCGGGCCACCAGCCCGTCGGGGCTCTTGCCGAGCGTGGCCATGAGCCCGATGCCGAGGCCCGCGCGCACAGCGGCCTGGACGCCCGCCAGGTGCGCCGCCTCGCAGCCCACCTCGGCCGGTACGCCGTGCGCGGCGAGCGTCTCCAGCGCCCGCGTACGCAGCGCGCACGGGGCGTCGAAGGCCACCAGCGGGACCGGCTCGCCTCGCGCCGGCGGGCTCCAGTGCGGTGCTGAGTACCAGGTCAGGTCCAGCTCGCCGACGGTGCACGCGTCGGGCTCGTCTGGTGGGCCGAGCAGCAGCGCGAGGTCGATGCGGCCGTCGGCCAGCCGTGACCGGAGCTGCGCGCCGCGGTCGATGCGGAACCGGATGCGGCACTGCGGGAACGTGGCGGCGAGCGACGCGGAGAGCTCCGGCAGCAACTGCGCGGCGGCGTGCTCGGTCGATCCGATCACCAGCGTCTGGCCGGGCTCCACGCCGAACTCGCGCAGCGTCTCGTCGTGCAGGCTGAGGATCCGCCGGGCGTGGCCGAGCAGCGCCTCGCCATCGGGGGTGAACCGGGAGCCGCGCCCCTCCCGCTCGACCAGGGTCCGGCCGAGCGCCTCCTCCAGCCGGCGCACGTGCTGGCTCACGGCGCCCTGGCTGAGGTGCAGCGAGGTCGCCGCGCGCTGGAAGCCGCCGCAGTCCGCGACGGCCACGAAGCTCCGCAGCGGAACGATGCCGAGATTCCTGCTCATGCCTATCAGTTTACTAGGAATTAGATTAGCTGCGGTAATGGATCTGCATCACGATCTTTCGTTGGACAAGCCGCTTGACCCGGACCCATACTCGGGTACATGAGCCGGCGACCCGCAGTGATGCTGACCAGTCGCCGCTGGCTCGACTACGGTCGGAGCGCGGCGGCCCTCTGTCGCTGACCCCCCTCGATCTTTCCTCCCGCGCGCCCGTGATCTGAGGGCGTCGACATACATCACCCCGTTCCGTCTGGATCACGCCTGAGCGGGGCGCGCGAAGCGCGTCCACGCGCGATGCCGCGCGTCCGCTCCCGTCCATCCGTCGTCGTCAACGAAGGGCACTGTCATCGTGACCCGTAGAACTCTCAAGCTCGGCGCCGTCCTCCTCGGGGTCGGCGGGCCGGGACAGCACTCCACCTGGCTCGACCCGGAGATCCCCGGCGACGCCAGCGTGGACATCCGTTGGTACATCGCGCGCGCCCGGGAAGCCGAGGCGGCCAGGTTCGACCACGTGTTCATTGTGGACAGCCAGTTCATCACGCCGGACTCGCCCAACCACTACCTCAACCGGCTCGAACCGCTCACGCTGCTCTCGGCGGTCGCGGTGCACACCTCGCGCATCGGGCTGGTCGGCACGCTCACCACGTCGTACAACGACCCGTTCAACGTGGCCCGGCGGCTCGCCTCGCTGGACGTGATCAGCGGCGGCCGCGCCGGCTGGAACGTCGTGGCCACCGGCGACGGCGGCACCGCCGGCAACTACGGCCGCGCCGAACACTACGACTACGCCACGCGGTACGGGCGCGCGCTGGAGCACGTGCGGGTCGTGCGAGGGCTCTGGGACTCGTACGAGGACGACGCGTTCCCGCGCGACAAGGAGCGCGGCGTCTTCTTCGACCCGTCCCGGCAGCACGCGCTCAACCACGTGGGCGAGCACTTCTCCGTCGTCGGGCCGCTCAACATCCAGCGCTCGCCGCAGGGGCAGCCGGTCATCTTCCAGGCCGGCGACTCCGAGGAGGGGCGCGACCTGGGGGCGGGCATCGCCGACGCGATCTTCACGCACGCCCAGACGATCGAGCAGGGCCAGGCGTTCGCCCGCGACATCCGCGCCCGCGCGGCGGCGAAGGGGCGCGACCCGGAGAACGTCCTCATCGTCCCCGGCATCAGCCTGGTCCTCGCCGACACCGACGAGGAGGCGCGGGAGAAGGAACGCTCACTGAGAAGCGGCAAGGACTTCCACCGCGCGCTGAAGGAACTCGGCCGCCCGTTCGGCTGGCACGACTTCTCCCAGTACGACCTCGACGCCCCCTTCCCCGAGGTGGGCGACATCGGCGACCGCAGCTTCCGTACGCAGGCCGAGCGGATCAAGAAGCTGGCCCGCGACAACGGGTTCACGCTCCGCCAGACCGTGCGGCACGTGCTGGACTCGCGGCGCTCGCCCTTCGTGGGCTCGCCCCGCACCGTCGCCGACGAGATCCAGCGGTGGTACGAGGCGGGCGCCTTCGACGGCATCAACGTCACCGTCAACGCGCCGAGCGAGTTCGCCCGCTTCACCGAGGGCGTGCTGCCGATCCTGCGCGAGCGCGGGGTCGTCCGGAGCGAGTACGAGGCCACCACGCTCCGTGGGAACCTCGGCCTCCCCATCCCCGAGAACGTCCACACGGCCGCGCGCCTGACCGCGACGGGAGCGGGACGATGAGAACGAAGACCTGGGCCGTCCTCGCCGCGGTCACCCTGGCCCTCTCCGCCTGCGCCGGGCAGAGCGGCGGGGCGGCCGGGGAGTCGACGCTGCGCTGGGCGGTCACGCTGCCGGCGCACTGGGACCCCGTGGTGAGCGGCAGCGGCGCGCAGTTCCGGATCCTGTCGCTGGCGTACGCGTCGCTGACCGAGATCGACGAGCAGGGCCGGGCCGTACCGAACCTCGCGGAGAGCTGGGAGTACAACGACAAGGGCGACGAGGTCACCTTCCACCTGCGGCCGGGCCTGAAGTTCTCCGACGGCGAGCCGTTGGACGCGGCGGCGGTCAAGGCGTACCTCGAGCGGGCCAAGAACCAGGAGAACTCCGCCCTCGACGGCGACCTCACCTCGATCGGGTCGGTGACCGCGCGGGGCGAACTCGACGTGGTCATCCAGCTGACCCAGGTGGACCACCAGATCCCGCTGCTGCTCGGCGAGCGGGTCGCGCAGATCACCAGCCCGAAGGCGGCCCGGGACCCGGTCAAGCTGGACCAGTGGCCGGTCGGCGCCGGCCCGTTCGTCGTCACCGACCTGGTGCCGGGCTCGCACGTGTACCTCAAGAAGAACCCGGACTACTGGGACGCCGCGAACATCCACATCGACCGAGTTGAACTCCAGACCGCGCCGGACGCCGCGACCGTCGTCTCCGGCCTCAAGACCGGTGTGTACGACTTCGCGAACCTCACCGCCAGCCAGGTCAAGGCGGCCGAGGCGGCCGGGCTGGACGTGGTGTTCCAGCCGGGCTTCAACGCCTCGAACATCAGCATCAACGTCAACAAGGAGCCGTTCACGAACCCCAAGGTGGTCGACGCGGTGCGCCACGCGGTCAACCGCCAGGAGTTCGTCGACAAGGTCACGTTCGGCCACGGCAAGGCGACCGACCAGCCCTTCCCGCCCGAGTACCTCGCCTACGACCAGCGGTCCGCCAACCGGTACCCGTACGACCCGGCGAGGGCCAAGCAGTTGCTGGCCGAGGCCGGCTACGCGCCCGGACAGATCAAGCTCGACCTGGTCATCGCCGGGCAGACGTACGCGACCGCCTCCGAGATCGTCCAGGCGCAACTGAACGCGGTCGGGTTCGACATCACCATCAAGGTCGACCCCAACTGGGAGAAGCCGTTCTTCGCCAAGGACCTGACGCTCTCGCTGTACGGCACGACCGGCCGTGAGTCGCCGGTGCAGACGCTCACCGCGCACTTCGGCCCGAACGGACCGCTCAACCTGAGCACGCCGTACCAGCCGGAGGGCTTCGAGCAGGCGGTGTCGGTGGCCCGCGGCACACCGCTCGACTCGCCCGACTACGAGGAGAACCTCCAGGCGGCGACCCGGGCCGGGCTGGAGAGCCGGGCGCTGGTCTTCACGTACTCGCAGCCGAACATCTTCGTGAAGAGCAAGAAGGTCTCCGAGATCACCCCGATCCCGGGTCAGATCCACTGGACCGGGCTGAGGGTTGACGCATCGTGAGTGAGCGTGGCCGGCGGCGCCCGCCCACGACGACGGTGAGCGAGCGAGCAGGAAAGGCACCGTGGAAGGCGCTGTCCATCCTCGCCCGCTCGGTCGCGATCTTCGTACCGGTCTTCCTGGTCGCCACGTTCGTGACGTTCGCGCTGCGCGCGCTCAGCGGGCTCAGCCCGGCGAGCATGCAGCTCGGGGAGTCGGCCACGCCGGAGGCGATCGCGCAGATCGAGCACCAGTGGGGGCTGGACCGGCCGTTCCTGACCCAGTACTTCGACTGGTTCGGCGACATGCTCTCCGGCGACCTGGGCAAGAGCTGGTACAACGGCGCGGACATCTCCCGGCTGCTGGTCGAGGGGGCGGCCATCAGCCTCTCGGTGGCCGGGCTGGCGCTGGTGATCGGCGTGGTGTTCGGGTTCGGCTTCGGCGTCCTGGCGGCGCTGCGCCGGACCACCTGGGTGGACCGCGCCATCACGGGCTTCATGACGTTCATCTCGGTCATGCCGTCGTTCGTGGTCGGCATCGCGCTCGTCGGCGTCTTCGCCGTCGGGCTCGGCTGGTTCCCCTCCGCCGGCTACTCGCCGGCGGAGCGGGGACTCGGCGTGTGGCTCGCGCACATCACGCTGCCGGCGATCGCGCTCAGCTTCGACACGGTCTCCGACGTCGCCCGGCAGTTGCGGGCCGGGCTCGTGGCGGCGTACCGGGAGAACTACGTGACCGGCGCGGTCGTGCGCGGCCTCAGCCCGCGACGGATCTTCTTCCGGCACGTGCTGCGCAACGGCATCGGGCCGTCCCTCGCGGTGCTCGGCCTCAAGTTCCCGAACCTGCTCGGCGGCGCGGTCGTCACCGAGGCGATCTTCGGGATGCCGGGCTTCGGCCAGTTCGCGGCCAACTCGGCCCAGCGCGGCGACGTACCCGCCGTCCAGGGCGTGCTGGTCGTCTCGATCGTGCTGGTCGTGGTCTTCAACCTGCTGGTCAACATCGTGCTCGCCCGGGTGGCACCGGCGTCGGCGAGAGGGGTCTGACGTGATCCGCCGCGTGCTCGGCCTGACCACCGGCCGCATCGCCATCGGCATCCTGGTCTTCATCGCGCTGCTCGCGGTCTTCGGCCCGATCCTCGCGCCCCAGGACCCGCTCGAAGGCACCACCGACATCCTCGCCAACCCGTCCGGCGCGCACCCGCTCGGCACCGACTACCTCGGCCGGGACGTGCTCAGCCGCTTGCTCGACGGCTCCCGGGTCAGCGTGCTCGGCGCGATCCAGGTCGCGCTCCTCGCCCTCGTCGTCGGCGTGGTCCCCGGCATCCTGTCCGTCTACTTCGGACGCGCCTTCGAGTGGATCACGCTGCGCCTGGCGGACACGCTGATCGCGCTGCCGTTCCTCGTCTTCGCGGTCGCGGTGACCGCGCTGCTCGGCAACGGCATCCCGCAGGCGATGTTCGTGGTCGGCGTCATGGTCTCCCCGCTCTTCTACCGCGTGGCCCGCGCCGCCACGCTCTCGGTCGCCCGCTCGCAGTACGTCGAGGCGGCGATCGTGGCCGGTGCCTCGGTGGGCTGGGTCGTGCGCCGGCACGTGTGGGTCAAGGTGCTGCCGCCGATCGCGGTCGCGCTCGCCAACACGACCGGCGTCGGGTTCGTCGTGGTGTCGAGCCTGACGTTCCTCGGTATCGGGGTGCAGCCGCCCGCGCCGACCTGGGGTGGCGTGCTCGCCGCCGACCTCGGCTACCTCAGCTTCCAGCCGTGGGCCCCGCTGGTGCCGACCGCGCTGATCATGGCGACCGTCTGGGCCTGCAACCTGCTCGCCGACGCGATCCGCGACGTCACCGGCGAGGCCGGGCGGGCGCTGCTCAACACAAGGAAGGTGGCTCATGGCTCTGCTGTCACTTCGTGACGTACGCGTCCACGACGGCGTCAGCCGCCGGGATCTCGTGCACGGCGTCTCGTTCGAGCTGTCGCCCGGCAAGGCGGTCGGCATCGTGGGGGAGTCTGGCAGCGGCAAGACGCTGACCTGCCGGGCGGTGCTGGGCATCCTGCCGGAGCACTTCACGGTCGCCGGCGGTGCCATCGAGATCGACGGGCGGGACACGGCCGGGCTGAGCGGGAAGGAGTGGACCGCCCTGCGCGGCGCGACCGTCAGCGCCGTGTTCCAGGACCCGGCCTCGTACCTGAACCCGTCGCTCAAGGTGGGCACGCAGATAGCCGAGGTGGTGCGGGTCAAGAAAGGGCTTGCCCGCCGAGCGGCCCGGCGGCGGGCGGTCGAGCTGCTGGAGGCGGTCCGGCTCCGCGATCCCGAGCGGGTCTGCCAGCAGTACCCGCACGAGCTTTCCGGCGGCATGCTCCAGCGGGTCCTGATCGCCGCGGCCATCGCCGCCGACCCGCGTGTGCTGATCGCCGACGAGGCGACCACCGCGCTCGACGTCACCGTGCAGGCGGAGATCCTCGACCTCCTCGCCGACCTGCGCGAGCGGACCGGGCTGGCGCTCGTCGTGGTCTCCCACGACCTCGCCGTCGTCGCGCAGCTCTGCGACGAGGTGCTGGTGCTGCGGGCCGGCGAGACGGTCGAGCAGGGCCCGGTGGAGAGGATCCTCTACGACCCGCGGCACGAGTACACGAAGCTGCTCATCGAGGAGCACGAGCAGTACGGGCTGGATCGCTTCAAGGAGCTGGACCATGTCGCTTGAGGTCTCCAACCTGGACGTCCACTATGGCCGCACCCGGGCTCTGCGCGGCGTCTCGCTCGCGGTGGCCCCCGGCGAGGCGGTCGGGGTCATCGGCGAGACCGGCTCCGGAAAGTCCACACTGGCCCGTGCGATCGTCGGCCTGGTGCGCCCATCGGCCGGCCGGATCGTGGTCGACGGCGAGGAGGTGTCGGCGTACAACGCGCGGCAGTGGCGGGCGCTGCGCCGGCGCGGGACCGTCCAGTACGTATTCCAGGACCCGCTGCGCAGCCTCGATCCCGACCTCTCCGTAGAAGAGTCCATTGTAGAGCCGCTGCTGATCCGAGGTGGGTCGCGGCGGGAGGCGGCCGAGCGGGCGCGGGCACTCCTCGCCCGCGTGCACCTCGACGAGGCCCTGCTCGCCCGGCTGCCCGGCGAGCTCTCCGGCGGCCAGCGGCAGCGCGTGACGGTCGCCCGGGCGCTCGTCACCGACCCCCGCGTCATCATCCTGGACGAGCCGGTGAGCGCGCTCGACGCGGCCAACCGGGTACGGGCGCTGGAGTTCTTCAAGGAGCTGCGCGACGGCGGCACCGCGCTCGTCTTCATCTCCCACGACCTCGGCTCGGTCGCCGGCGTCGCCGACCGGATCGCCGTGCTCTACCAGGGCGAGATCGTCGAGGACGGTCCCGCCCGCACCGTGGTGAACGCGCCGCGGCACGCGTACACGCGACTGCTCGTCGGCTCCGCGCCGACCCTGCGCTCGGCGGCGGCCGCCCGCTCCTCGCGGGCCGACCGGGCCGAGCGCGCGGCACTGCGTGAGCTGCTACAGACCATCGGAGGACAAGCATCATGACCCGCCAGATCCGGCTCGCCCTGCGGGCGTACGGCGTCGGAGGCCCCGGCCAGCACAGCCTGTGGAAGGACCCGCGCGTCCCGAAGAACGCGAGCATCGACATCGACTGGTACATCGCGCAGGCGAAGGCCGCCGAGCACGCCAAGTTCGACGCGCTGTTCATCGTGGACAGCCAGTTCATCGACGCGACGTACCCGCCGCACTACCTCAACCGTCTGGAGCCGCTCACGCTCCTCTCCGCGGTGGCTGTCCACACCCGACACATCGGGCTCGTGGGCACGCTCAGCTCCACGTACAACTCGCCCTTCAACGTGGCACGGCGGTTCGCCTCGCTCGACCACATCAGCCGGGGGCGGGCCGGCTGGAACGTGGTCACCAGCTTCGACTCGGGAACCTCCCGCAACTACGGGCTGGCCGAGCACCTCGACTACGCCACGCGATACGGCCGCGCGCTGGAGCACGTGACCGTCGTACGTGGACTGTGGGACTCGTACGAGGACGACGCCTTCCCGGCCGACGTCGAGCGGGACCTCTTCGTCGACCCGGAGAAGCTGCACGCGCTCGACCACGAGGGCGAGCACTTCACGGTGACCGGACCGCTCAACATCTCCCGCTCGCCGCAGGGCCAGCCGGTGATCTTCCAGGCCGGCGTCTCGGAGGAGGGGCGCAACCTGGCCGCGCACGTCGCCGAGGGCATCTACGCGCCGGGCGGCTCGCTGGACGCGACGCGGGACTACTACGCCGACATCAAGCGGCGCACGGCGGCGGTCGGTCGCGACCCCGACCACGTGCTCATCTTCCTCGGCGCCCAGCCGGTCGTCGCCGGTACCGACGCCGAGGCGCACCGCCTCTCCCGGGAGATCTTCGACGCGGACAACGACTTCCCGCGCAAGCTCGCCGCGTTCGGGCGCTCCTTCGGCGCGTACGACTTCTCCCAGCACGACCTGGATGGGCCGTTCCCGGACGTCGCCGCGCTCGCCGAGCGGAGCGGCCGCACGCGGGGCGCGGAGGTGATCCGGCGGGCCCGGGAGGAGGGGCTCACGTTGCGCGAGACCGTGCTCGCATTCACCGAGTACCAGCCGTCCCCGTTCACCGGCGCGCCCGGTACGGTCGCGGACACGGTCGCGCGGTGGTTCGCCGCCGGCGCGTTCGACGGCCTCAACCTGGGCTTCCGCACGCACGAGGACCTCAACCGGTTCGTGGCGGACGTGGTGCCGCTGCTGCGGAAGCGGGGCCTGTTCCGCACCGAGTACGAGGCCGACACGCTCCGCGGCAACCTCGGCCTGCCGATCCCGGAGAACCGTTGGACCGCCGCCCGCCGCGCGCGCGTGCCGGAGGGGGTCCGATGAGCCGCGGGCGGGACGTGCGGATCGTCCACTTCCCGGCCGCGACACCGCCGGAGGAGGTGACCGTCCTCGTCGTCGGCGCCGGCCCGGTCGGGCTCTCCGCGGCCGTCGAACTCGCCGGCCGCGGCGTGGCGGTCGCGGTGGTCGACGCCGCCGTCTCCGCCACGCTGGTACGGGCCGGCGCGATGGGGCACTCACCTCGCGTGGTGGAGCACTTCCGCCGCTGGGGCGTGCTCCAGCGGGTCCGCGAGGCGTGGACGTTCCCGCCGGAGTGGAACCGGGGCATCCGCGTCGCGACCTCCCTCGTGGGGCACGACCTGGTGGCCCGCCAGCCGCGCGCCTTCGGTGAGCCGGGCGCGCGGCGGCACTCGCTGCTGCCGCCGATCCGCCGGCCGCAGACCGCGCTCCAGCAGGTGTTCCTGGACCACCTGGGCGAGCGCGCGGTGACGGTGGCCGGCGGCTGGCGGGTCGAGGCGCTGCGGGACACCGGCGACGGCGTACACACCACGGTCGTCTCCGGCGCGACCGGCGAGACCCGCGTGGTCCGCTCGGCGTACGTGATCGGGGCCGACGGCGGGAGCAGCACCGTGCGTCGCCTCGCCGGCATCGCCCGCGAGGGCGGGTACGCGGACGAGAAGATGTTCCGCCTCGTGGTGCGTACCGGTGACGTCTTCGACCGGACCGGCGCCGCGCCGAGCGGCACCAACATCGTCTTCAACCAGCGCGCCTCCGGCTTCCTCGCCGCGATCAGCACGCGGGAGTGGCGGGTCTACGCCGGGCCGTACCCGCTCGACGCCGAGCCGCCCGAGGCGGAGCTGCTGGCGACCGCGCGCGCCGCGTTCGGCTTCGACCTCGACCTGGAGCTGGCCTCGTCGACGACGTACTACCAGGCCACCCGGATCGCGGAGACGTTCCGCAAGGGGCGCGTGCTGCTGGCCGGCGACGCGGCGCACGTGCGCACGCCCGGCGGCAACCTCGGCGAGGGCTTCGGCGACGTGGTCAACCTCGGCTGGAAGCTGGCCGCGGTGCTGGCCGGGCACGGCACCGACGCGCTGCTGGACTCGTACGACCACGAGCGGCGGCCGCACAACTGGCGGGTCGCCGACCACTCGCTCGACCGGGCCCGCCGCGGGCGAGAGCGGCTGGCCGAGATCCGCCGCATCGGCGTACCCGACGACGCCGACAGCAGCCCGGCGGCGGAGGCCCGCCGGGAGGAGATCCGGGCACTGCTCGGCGGCGAGCGCGGGGAGGCGCCGGGCGTCCTCTTCGACGAGCGCTACGACGCCTCCGGTGTCGTCTGGTACGAGGAGGACCAGCTCGCCGAGGAGCCGCCCTGGGACGCCGACACCTACGAGGACGACCCCCGCCCCGGCCACCGCGCGCCGGACGGGTACGTCGACCCGTGGGGCGACACGCTGTACGACCGGATCGGCAACGACCTCGCCCTCCTGGTGTTCACCCCGGACCGCGCGGTGGAGCGGGCCTTCGCCGCGGCGGCCGCCGAGCGGGCGCTGCCGTTCACCGTCGTGCACCTGACCGATCCGGCGGTGCGCCAGGTGTACGGCGCCGACAACGTCCTCGTCCGCCCCGACCAGCACGTGGCCTGGCGCGGCGGGACGCTGCCGCCCGCCGGCGCGGGCGCGGTGCTCGACCGCGTCCTCGGCCACGCCGCGTCCACCATTCCCGGTTCAGGCATTCCCGCTTCCAGCATTCCCGCTTCAGGCATAGCCGCCCTCACGAAAGGTGCCGACCATGACCTCGCCCTACGTTGATTTCAGCGCCCCGGCCGGGCTTCGCACACGGGGTACGGTCCTCGTGGTCGCCGGCCGCGGCGAGGTGCCGGCCAGCTACGCCCGCTTCGGCGCGCGGCTGGCCGCCGACGCGTACCGCGTGCGCGTGCTGCCCGCACCGGCGCTCGACGAGGCGGACCTGACCGGCTCGCTGGCTCGGTTCGCCGCCGGCCTGGCCGAGGCGGTGGCCGGCGTCGAGGAGCCGGTACGCCCGCTGGTGCTGGTCGGCGCCGACCTCGGCGCGGCGGCGCTCGGCGCGCTCGTGGCCCGCCCGGAGCCGGCGGCCGCGTGGTGGCCGGAGGCGGTCGTACTGGCCGGGCTGCCCGGCTACGACGCGCACCGCACCGCCGTGTGGGACGACGAACTCGACGCCCGGACCCACTGCCCGGTGCACCGAGGCGTGCTCACCGGGGACCCGTCGGTCCAGCGGGGCGCCCTCGGTACGACGGTGCCGCCCGCGCTGCTCGACGCGGTGTACGGGAGCACCACCGAGCTGCCCCACCTGCTGCTGGTCGGCGACGCGGACCCGCTGGCGAGCCGCGCCGACCTGGCCCGTGCGGCCAAGTCGCTGCCGGCGGCGCGGCTCGCGGTGGTCCGCGGCGCGCACCACGACGTGCTGAACGACCTCCAGCACCGCTCGGTCGCCGCGGAGGTGGTCGGCTTCCTCGAAGCGCTGCGCGCCGCGCCACCACTCGCGCCGGTCGTCCACGCCGAGTCGAGTAGCTGGTGAGGCGCGTGGGCTCGCTGGCTGTCACGCCCCTGGACGCGGACTCCTTCCGTACGCTGCTGCGGCGGCAGGCGGCGACGGTCACGGTGGTGACCGCGCCGGGCTCGCCGCCGGTGGGGTTCACGGCGACGTCGTTCACGTCGGTGTCACTGCGACCGCCGCTGGTGTCGTTCTGCCTGGATCGGGGCTCGTCGAGCTGGCCGACCGTGGAGCGGGCCGGCCACGTCGCGGTGCACCTGCTGGGGGAGGAGCAGCACGAGGTGGCCCGGACGTTCGCGACGAGCGGGATCGACCGGTTCGCCGCGCACCGCGGTTGGCGGTGGGGCCCGTACGGCGTGCCGCTGCTCGACTCGCCGGTGGCGTGGCTGGTGTGCCGGGTGACCCAGCGGGTCGCGGCCGGTGACCACGCGATCGTGCTCGCCGAGCCGGTGCAGGGCCAGCACGCCGGCGGCGGCGCCCCGCTGATCTACCACATGGGCCGGTACGCCTCGCTCACCTCGCCACCGGAGGAGCAGGCGGCCGCCTGAGTGGTACCGGCCGCGTGGGCGGAGCTGGAGGGGGCGGGCACCACCGAGTGCGTGGTGACGTGCCAGCCGGGGCAGAACCCGGGCCACCTCGACGAGGAGATCCGGGCTCTGCCCACCGCCTTCGACCCGGACGGCGCCCGCGCCGGCTGAGCGTCCCTCCTCCGCGGCCGGAGGTCAGGGGTTGATGGCGAGGAAGATGAACGCGGCCAGCAGCACCAGGTGGACCCCGCCCTGGAGCCGGGTCGCGCGGCCGGGCACCACCGTCAGCACGCCCGTGACGAGGGTCAAGGCGAGCAGGACCATCTGGGTCGGGCCGAGGCCGAGCGCCAGGGGACCGTCCAGCCAGATCGACGCCACCGCGATCGTCGGGATGGTGAGGCCGATGCTGGCCATGGCCGAGCCCAGCGCCAGGTTGAGGCTGATCTGGACCTGGTTGCGCATCGCCGCGCGCACGGCGGCGATCGTCTCCGGCAGCAGGACCAGCAGCGCGATGACCACGCCGACGAACGCGCGCGGGAAGCCGACCGCCGCCACCCCGGCCTCGATCGACGGCGACTCCACCTTGGCCAGGCCGACCACGCCGACCAGCGCGACCAGCAGCAGGCCGACACTGGCCAGCGCCTTGCGCCCGGAGGGCGGAGCGGCGTGCACGTCGGCGTTGGGGTCGGTGATCTCGACGGGGAGGAAGAAGTCGCGGTGCCGGACGGTCTGGGTCACCACGAAGAGGCCGTACAGCATGAGCGAGATCACGGCCGCGAAGGTGAGCTGCGCGGGCGAGAACTCGGGGCCCTGCCGGCTCGTGGTGAACGTCGGCAGCACCAGGCTCAGCCCGGCGAGCGTCGCCACGGTGGCGAGCGCCGCCCCGGTGCCCTCGGCGTTGAAGACCGCCAGCCCCGAGCGGATCGCGCCGATGAACAGGCAGAGGCCGAGGATGCCGTTCGTCGTGATCATCACGGCGGCGAAGACGGTGTCGCGGGCGAGCGTCGCGGTCTCCGGCCCGCCGGAGACCATCAGCGTGACGATCAGGGCGACCTCGATGACGGTCACGGCGACCGCGAGCACCAGCGAACCGAACGGCTCACCGACCCGGTGCGCCACCACCTCGGCGTGGTGCACGGCGGCGAGCACCGCGCCGGCCAGCGCGATCGCCACCACCACCGCGAGCAGCGCGCCGGGATGGGTCCCCCACACGAAGGCCAGAAGTACGGCGGCCACCAGCGGGACGGTGGTGGTCCACGAGCGCAGCGACCCCAGCATGGTGTTCACTGGATCACGTCCAACTCGCGTCGGGGGCGTGGCCGTGACTGCGCGGACGGCACCAGCCGCCGCGGGCCCGGCCCCTGCTCGGCCAGCTCGTCGCCGGGGTTGAGCAGCTGGCAGGCGCTCATCGAGAGGCATCCGCAGCCGATGCAGCCGGTCAGCTCGCGCTCCAACTGCTCGATCTCCCGCTTGCGCTCCTCGAGCTGCGTGCGCCATCGCTGGGAGACCCGCTGCCAGTCGCGGATCGTCGGGACGGTCTCCATCGGGAGTGTGGTGAAGACGTCCCGCACGTCGCCGAGGCCGATGCCGAGGCGCTTCGCGACCAGGATCAGCGAGATCCGCCGCAGCATGTGCCGGGCGTAGCGGCGCTGGTTGCCGGACGTCCGGTGGGCGGCGATCAAACCCATCTGTTCGTAGTAGTGCAGTGCCGAGGCGGCGACGCCGGTGCGGCGGACCACCTCGCCGATGGGGAGCGCGTCGTCCGGCTCCAAGGACACAAGGTGACCTCCCACTCCTTCGCCCGGAACTCAAGCCCACTTGAGTTCTTACCGTACCGGCATGCCACGATCGCGCAGGTCGGAACTGGAACCTGGCCGGAACGCCCCTTGATCACATTCTCTCATCACCGGCTCACCGCCGATCGCCGCCCTCCACCAGTGGTCCAGCGACAACGGAGCGTGACCGTAGGCCATTGGTGCGGCCGGCTCCCGGCGCGCGATGATCAACTTATTGTTCACGTCGGCATCCCCTGCTGATCACCTGGTTTGGGGCGGCGCGTTTCCGAACGTTCGGCAAAGTCTCAGCCCGTTCGGTCCATCTCCATACCCCCTGGAGCGTCGTCCTTGCCCTCCCGCGCGCGGTGGCTGTGCCGCGGCCTGACGTTGGTGGCGTTCGCCGTGATCGGCTCGGCGCTGCCGGCGCCGGCCCAGGCGCACCCCTTCGGCGACCCACAGACCGTGGCGATCGCGGCCGACCCGGCGCATCCCGAGGTGGTCCGCGTGCGCTGGAAGGTGGGCGGCCTCGACGACCTCACGCTGCTCGGGGTCTCGCTCGGCCTGCTGCCCCAGGATCGCGTACTGCTCGACGGCGCGGTCTTCTACGAGGACGCGGACGCGGCGGCGATCGCCCCCTCGGGGCGGTTCGCGGCGTACCTGCTCGACCGGATCACCGTCACCAGCGGCGGTACGGCCTGCGCCGGCACCGTCGAGCCGCCGGCCGACCTGGCCCGGTCGGGAGCGACCATCGGGTACACCTGCCCCGGTCCGGTCGGTGCCGTCGCGGTCGCCGTACGGACGCTGACCGACCTGCACCCCGCGTACCGGACGCTCGCCAGCGGCCCGGACGGCGCCCGCGCGGTCTACGCCGCCGACCAGGAGAGCCACGACTGGGTCGTCGGCGACGCGCCGGTCACGGCCACCGCCCCGGACGCCGGCCGGAGCGCCGCCGTCCAGATCGCCGTCGTGCTCGTCGCGGCGGTGCTCGTCGTGGCCGCCGCGCTGGTGCTCGTCCGCGTGGTACGGCGCCGCCGGAGGGCGGTCTCGTGATCGCCCTGGCCGCGGTCTCCGACCGGTTGCAGGCGTTCGTCGAGTCGCCGGGCGTGCCGCCACTCGCCTTCGCGTTCGCCTTCGCCGCCGGTGCCTTCCACGCGGTGACACCGGGGCACGGCAAGAGCCTGGCCGCCGCGTACCTCGTGGGGTCGCGCGGCCGGATCCGGGACGCCGCCTGGCTGGGCGGCTCGGTGGCGGTGATGCACACGCTCTCCGTGCTGGTGATCGGTCTGTTGTGGACGTTCCTCTCCCTGGCCGACGTGATCCGGATGGACGAGCTGACCCGCTGGCTCCAGCTCGCCGCCGGCCTGCTCGTCGTCGCGACCGGGCTCTGGCTGGCCCGCCGCCACGTCCGCGCGCACCGGCACGCGCACGACCATCACCACGACCACGACCATCACCACGACCACGACCATCACCACCACGACCATCACCACCACGACCGCGAACGGCGGCCCGGGCTGATGCTGCTCGGCGCCTCCGGCGGGCTGACCCCTTCGCCGGCGGCGTTCCTGGTCCTGGTGACCGGGCTGTTCATCGGGCGCGCCGGCTTCGCCCTGCTGCTCGTGCTGACCTTCGGGATCGGCATGGCGGTCGTGCTCTTCGGCGTCGGCCTGCTCGCGATCGGCGGCGGCGCCGCGGTCGCCCGCGGGGCCCGCCGGCACGCCGCCCTGCGCCTCGCGACCCGCGTGGCGCCCGTACTCGCCGCGGTCGGCATCACCGTCTTCGGCGCCGGCATGACCACCGTCGCCGCGATCCACCTCACCACCTAAGGAGACGCCCCACATGAGGGTCCCATCCGGCCGGCGCCCACACGCGCTCCGGCTCGCACTGGCCGTCACCCTGGTCGCCGCCGCGGCGGCCGTGGTCGTCCCCAACATGGCCGGCGCCGAGGAACCGGTCCCGCCGGTGAGCGGCGCGCCGGATCTCAACCTACGCGAGGGCCAGAACCTCGAGGGCACCGTCACCGTCGTCGCCGAGCCCACCGCCGAGGACGACTCGGTGGCCAGCCTCACGATCGACGGCCGCACGGTCGACGCCACGCGGACCGCCGGCACCGCCCGCCTCGCCTTCGACATGGGCGGCAACGGCACCGAGGCGCGCTACCACAACTACATCACCGTCAACGGGCGTACGGCCGAGGCGGACCGGGTCTACTTCCCGGACATCCCCGGCGGGCGCTCCGGCGCGCTCGACTTCCCCGGCGAGTGGCTGCACCCCGGCACCAACACCGTCACCATCAACGCCGGCGCCAACTGGGTCGACACGACCAACACCGCCGCGGTCGGCTACGAGCAGCTGCCGTACGGCGAGGGCGGCCGCTGCCCCAACTACGACGACTTCCCGGTGAGCGGCATCAGCCTGAGCCTGCTCGGCGTGGTCATCGACGGCGAGCAGAACCTGTTCAGCTACAGCCTCGGCGACGGCACCTGCGGCAGCTCGACGCGGCGGCTGAGCCACACGCTGACGTTCGTGCTCTCCGGCGAACCGGGCAGCACCGCCGGCCTGAGCCACGAGCTGGACACGCGGTCGCTGCCGAACGGCACGCACACGATCGCCGCCACCACCGAGTCCGGCGCGACGACCAGCGTCTCGGTCGAGGTGAACAACGCGCCCGCCGGCTCGGCCACGATCACGCCCGGCGACGGCGCGCTGGTCCGCGGCACGCGGCCGGTGATCGCGGCCCCGCCGAACGACACCGACGCGGCGGTCGGCTCGCTCGCGGTGGACGGCGCGCCCGCCCAGAACGCGGAGACGCTCGCCGCCGGCACCTCGACCTTCACCTTCACCGTCGCCGCTGGCAACTCCATCGAGGCCCGCTACCACAATTACCTGCTGGTGAACGGCAACCGCGTGGACCTCGGCGGCGACTACGGCGCGGCGAACGGCCAGGCGGCCGAGACCGTCTCGATCAAGCTGCCCAACCGCTACCTGCGCCCGGGCGACAACACGATCCAGGTGGTCACCGGCGACTACAACTCGGGCAGCGGCGCCAACCTCTGCGCCAACCACGACGACTTCCGGATCGTCCGGAGCACGGTCGGCCTCCAGGTGAGCACCGGCACCGCCGCGCTGACCGGCGTCGCGTACCTGACCGGCGGCGCGAAGACCCCGACCGAGGACGCGACGCTCGCGCTCGGCGACGGCACCTGCGGCACGGTCAAGGACGCCGAGTTCACCTTCGCCATCTCCGGCGCGCAGGCCACGCGCACCATCGCCACGCTCGGCAGCGGCGGCGACGCCCGGCTGCGCGTCTTCATCGGCGGCAACGGCACCGACAACGGCTACCGCAACCAGGTGCACATCAACGGCATCCCGCTCGACCTCGGCGTCTGGGAGAAGGAGACGGCCGAGCTGTCGTTCCCGAACGAGTGGCTGGTGCCGGGCGTCAACGTCGTCGACTTCGTCGCCGGGATCAGCCCCACCACGGTCACCGCCGACTGCCCGACCGGCAACTTCGACGACTTCACGCTCCGCGACTTCGAGCTGCTTCCGGTCGGCGGCAAGGCGACCCAGCTGACCCGGCAGATCGCCCAGACCACGGTGACGATCGGCTCGTCGTCGTACCCGCCGGGCGCGCCGGTCACCACCTTCGTCGGAGACGGGACCTGCGGCAGCACGCACAACCCCACGCTGCGCAAGGAGATCCTCTTCGACGTCACCGCCGAGGACGGCGCCGCGCTCGCGGCCAGGGGGCTGCGCGCCGACGTGGACACCACGGCACTGGCCGACGGCGCGCACACCATCACCGCGGTCAGCGGCGACAAGACCGCCACGCGTACGTTCACGGTGGACAACAGCGCGCCGGTGGTCGCGAGCAGCGTGCCGGCCGAGGGGCAGCGGCTCACCTCGACCGTCGCGTTGCAGGTCCAGGTAGAGGACGCCACCGGGGTCGCCGGCACGCCCACGATCACGCTCGACGGCGAGCCGGTCGCGCAGGGCGACCAGATCGGCCACGGCCTGCCGGCCGGCGCGCACACGATCGCGGTCACGGTGACCGACACGCTCGGCAACACCGCGACCCGCGAGGTCCGCTTCACCAGCGCGAGCATCCCGGCCGTACCGACCGGGCTGGAGACGGCGGTCAGCGGCGCCAACGCGTCCTCGGCCGTGCTCTCCGCGACGGTCCCGGGCGAGGCGGGGGTACCGCTGACCGCGACCTTCACCAAGGCGGACGTCGTCACGCCCGCCTCGGGCTACCAGGGCGTGGCGACCGGCGTACCGACCTCGCTGGACGTCCAGCACGACGGGGCGGTCGACGTCGGCTCGCTGCGCCCCCTCGACGGCCGCACGATCGACACCGCCTCCAGCCGGGACGTGGTCTTCCAGCGGTACGACCTCGCGGTGCCCGCCACCGAGCAGGTGCCGACCCTGCGCTGGGAGGGGACGATCGACCCGGCCCGGCTCGTGGCCCTGCGCGCGTGGGACCCGGCCGCGAAGAAGTGGGTCGTGCTCACCAGCTCGCGCGGCCAGACCGGGCGCACCACCGTGCTCACCGCCCCGCTGACCCCTGAGTACCGCGACGGCGGCACCGTGCACGTGCTGGTCACCGGCGAGGACCCGTTCGCCGACGACCTCTCCCCGCGTGACTCGTCGGCGCAGAACGACAAGGACCGCTTCGAGGACCCGGACACGTACGACTTCGCGCTCGCGCACTTCACCGACACGCAGTACCTCAGCGAGGGCGCGGCCGGCGGCACGTACGACGACTTCGACGGCGTCGCGGAGCCCTCGGACATCCAGGTCGCCGAGGAGCAGGCGATCTTCGCGGCGGCGTACCGCCAGCAGACCCAGTGGATCGCCGACAACGCGGCCGGGCGGAAGATCGCCTACACCGCGCACACCGGCGACATCATCGAGAACGACTACCACGACCCGCTCGCCAAGGGGCCGGACGGCTCGCTGCTGCGCCCCGGCCTCGACGAGCAGGTCCGGCGGGAGTTCGAGCGCGCCTCCGAATACCAGCGGATCCTCGACGACGCGGGCGTGGTCAACCAGGTCATCGCCGGCAACCACGACAACCAGCTCGGCGCCGAGACCGGCCCCGACTCCCGCTTCAGCCAGACCTTCGGCGCCGACCGGTACTACCAGGTGGCCGGCTCGTGGCCGGCGGGCGCCGAGTACCACGCCTGGGACGAGGTGACGAACCCGGACGGGAGCGTCACGCCGGGCAAGGACAACCAGAACAACTACGTGCTCTTCTCCGCCGGCGGTCTCGACTTCGTCGCCGTGGGGCTCTCGTACGGCGTGACGCCCAACGAGGCGAAGTGGGCCGACTCGATCTTCAAGCGGTACAAGGACCGCAACGGGATCCTGCTCTCCCACGACTACCTGCGCCCCTCGACCAGCCCGGACGGGCGCGGCGCCACGTTCTCCGCGCCGGACGGCTCGCCCCTCTACAAGCTGGTCGTCGAGAACAACCCGAACGTGTTCCTGGTGCTCGCCGGCCACGAGCACGGCGTCGGCACGAACGTGAAGTCGAACGTCGGCGTGACCGTCGCGCACGACGTGGTGGAGCTGCTGGCGGACTACCAGTTCTACACGGTCTCGGCCGGTGAGCTCTGGCCCGAGCTGGTCGACACCGCCGGCGACATCGACCTCAACGGCGACGGCAAGGTCGACCACAAGGCCACCGACCGTCTTCAGTTCGGGGCGAGCTTCCTGCGGCTGATGCAGTTCGACGTCGACCGCGCCGAGATGCACATCGACACGTACTCGCCGCTGCTCGACAACTTCGGCGCCACCGAGTACGACATCCGCGCGGACGGCAGCCAGACCCGGCCGAGGTACAACGGCGCCGAGGACAACCTCACGCTGCCGGTCGACCTCACCACGCGGAAGACCTCGTTCAGCACCGACTCGCTCGCCGCGTACGTGCCGGCCGGCGTGATCGGCACGGACAGCGTGGCCGCGAACGGCACCGCGACGGTGACCTGGTCCGGGCTCCAGCCGGCCACCTCGTACGCCTGGACGGTCACGGCGACCAGCGCGGACGGCGGCGTGGCGGTGGCCCAGCCTGCGGTTTTCCGCACCGCCAAGGGCAAGCCGACCGTGACCGCGACGGCGGCGCCGGCCACCTGGGGCACCGCGGCGACGGTGACGGTCAGGGTGACGGCGGACAAGGTGCCGGTCACCGGCACGGTCGAGCTGCGCGAGGGCACCACGGTGCGGGGCTCGTCGGCGCTCTCCGGCGGCGCGGCGACGTTCACCCTGCCGGTGGGGCTCGCCGGCGGCGAGCACAGGCTCACCGCCGCGTACTCCGGCAGCGACGTCCTCGACCCCGCGCAGGGCACCGTCACCGTGACCGTCGCCCTGCCGGCGGCGTGGAGCGCGACGAAGGTCTACAACGCCGGCGACCGGGTCACCTACCAGGGCAAGGTCTTCCACGCGTCCTGGTACGCGAAGGGCCAGCGGCCGGGCGACCCCAACGGGCCGTGGCAGGAGTTGGCCATGACCGAGGAGGGCACCGCGATCTGGACACCGTCCCGGATCTTCGACCGCGGTGACCAGGTGACGCACGACGGCAAGCTCTTCCGGGCCCGCTGGTACTCGCGTAACCAGGCGCCCGGCGACCCCAACGGCCCGTGGGAGGAGATCGCCCCGCCGCCGCCGGACGGGAGCCCGGCCGCCTGGACGCCGACGACCGTGTACCAGGCCGGCGACCGGGTCGCGTACCAGGGGCATGTGTACGAGGCCCGCTGGTACACGCGCAACCAGCCGCCGGGCGGTGACAACGGGCCCTGGAAGCTGATCCGGTAGCGGTCCCTGGGGAAGGCCCGGCACCGCACCGTGCCGGGCCTGCTCCATCCACAGTGGGTTGTGACGTCGGGCCGAGGCGGTCCGTACGCGTGATCGCCGTGCCCTGCCTTCTCCAGACACCTTCCACGCCCGCCATCTTGCGGTGGCGTCGATCAGTTTCCGGCCATTCCGGGACGAGTGGCCCATCAATATCCACTTTGGAATGTCCAAGTTGGTCTTTTCGCCGGTGGCCCGACGGCTGCGTCGCCACTACTCTAAGGCGTGTTCCGGTCGCTGTGGGTCTTGCGAGGCGGAGGCGGCATGTCCATCCAGGACCGAGGTCTTGACGAGCGACGCCGGCGGGTGCTGACCAGCCTGCGCGAGTTCAGCGAGCCGGCCGGCACAGCCGCCGCGCGGAGGGCGGCACACCGGTTGGCGACCGCCATGGAGAGCTCCGCGCCCCCAGCCTCACACACGCCCCGCCCGCCTCGGGCGATGCTCGCCTACGGAGGAGGCAAGGACAGTTCGTACATGACGGCGTTCGTGCGCCTCATCCAGCTGATGCTCGCCGAGCAGGGCGTGCGGCTGCTGCTGCGCATTGTCACGAGCCGGCACGCCGGCATGCCGCGCGCCGTGCTGGAAAACATCGATCGCGCCTACCGCGCGCTCGGCATGTACGGCGACCCGGACGTCGAGCTGGTGATCGTCGATCACGACCGGGTGCGTCCGTTCCACGTCGACCTGCCGATCCCGTCCGAGGTGGTCCAGCGCAACCGGCTGGACATCCTCATGAACGGTCACCGGTGCTTCGCCGAGGGGCGGCCGACCTTCTGCAACGCCTGCAATCTCGGCATGATCGAGGCACTGGCCGCGGCGGCTGAGCACGGCGACGGTGTCGATCTGATCGTCACCGGTGACTCGCCGACGGAGCAACGAGCCTACCTGCTGTGGGTGCGCCGGCTCGCGCGCCGGCTCGGCGTCGCCCGGCGCCCGCTCGCCGGCTTCGACGGCACGGTCGCGACGGCGCGCGACATCGCCGACCGCTTCCGCGCGGACATCCACGGCGCTGCCGACGGCGGGCCGGGACCATCCGACGGCTTCCGGACGGGCCCGTCGTTCTTCTCCATCTACCGGGACACGGAGTATCGTGCGGCCGATCACTGGGCGCTGTTGACCCGCTTCCTGGGCTTCAGGTTCGACGACCTGGCGTTCAGCTTCACCGAGTCCGACTGCGCCAATCCGGCCCTGATGGCCCACCTGCGCGGGCTACGCGCCGAACGCCTGTACGGCCTTGGATACGAGGTGGGCATCGGCGAGTACGTGGAGTTCGCGACCGGTCTGATGCGTGCGAAGGAGCTGCCCACGCCGCTGATCGAGACAATGCGGCAGAGGTACGACACGCCCGCCAAGGTGGGGGAGATGCGCACGCGGATCGGGCGGTACGCCAGCGTGACCTTCGGGCTGTTCGAGCACCACCTCGTGTGCATGGCGTACTCGCCCTTCGCCGGCAAGGGTGAGTACCTCGAGCCGTACCTGGGCGCAGAACATCCTGACCTGGCCGGGGCAGGGGATGCGATCCGCGGCCTGCTGGCCGGTGCCGACGAGCCCGTCACCTTGGCGGGTCGCCTGGAAGAGGTGAGTGGCCTGACGCTCGACCGCCTTCGTACGCTGTACCGGTCGCCCCTTGCGATCGCGTACCCGGGCGGGCCGGCGACCGCCGGCAACCTCATCGGCCTCGTGCTCGCCGGTGATCCGCACCGTGGCGTCGTGGAGACCCGCCGCCGGCCCGGCGGGCCTGTCGTCGTCGAGATGATTTCCGGTCGGTGAGGGCCGGAGGCCGGCTCAGCGGGTGGCGACGCGGCAGCGATCGAGGAGCGCCGTGACGTCGCTGGCGCTGTCGGAGAACACCGAGATCCGGCCGGTCGCACCGGCGTGCCGGCCGATGTCGGACCGCAGCGACGCCGGGATCTGACCGCCCCACTCCGGCGGCAGTTGCGGCGGCTGGTAACGGTCCACCTCGACTGTCGCCTGCGGGACCTCGGCGGCCAACTGCTCCGCCCGCGCCAGGCTGGCCTCGTTTCGCACCGTGAGCTGCCCGCAGTAGCGGTGCTCCGGGGTGAACGCCGGCGCGGCGACCTGCCCGTCGCGCAGGTGCGCCCGGAACGTGGCCTCGGCCCAGTCCACACCGGACACACGGCGGACGATCTCGGTGACCCGCATCCCGGACAGCCGGAAGCCCATCTCGAGGAGCCGGAGGCTCGTCCCGTCGCGGATCAGGTCGACGTGGAAAGGACCTTCCTGGTATCCGACGGCGGCGAGACAGTCGGCTGTGAACCGCCGCAGCACCTCGTCGGCCTCGGCGCCGGGACGGGCCACGTGCCCCGCCTCGCGGAAGCTGGCCAGCAGCGACCACCGAGGGTCCGGCTCGATCGAGATCAACTTTTCGCAGTAGGTGAGGATCTCGACGCTGCCGGCCGCCACCACGCCCTGCACAGAGGTCTCGGTGCCCTTGACGTACTCCTCGACGAGCCAACCGTCGAAGTCGCCGCCATCGTAGTTGGCGAGCCCGGCCAGCAGGTGCGGTATCGACTTCATGCCATCGAACTCGCTCACCAGCACCACGCCGAGGCCACCGCCGCCGTCGCCGGGCTTCACCACGACGGGGTAGGAGAAGTCGGTGGCCACCTCGCACGCCTCGTCGAGCGTGCGGACCGCGGCGTAGTTTGGCTGCCTTACGGAAAGTCCGTACGCGGCGACGGCATTTCGCTGCCCTGCCTTGTACGGCGCGACGAACCGCGGCGATCCGGCGGCCTGGAGCAGATCGAGACGGCGCGCGAGAGCGAGCGCGGGTGCCGTGTAGCGCTCGAAGCCGGCCAGTACCAGCTCGGGCCGCAGATCGCGCTCGGCGAGCAGACCGGCGAGGTCATCAACGACAGAGGGCGACTCTGCGGCGATCATGACATCGAAAGGCCGACGACCGAGCGCCTCGCGCCAGCACAGGTAATCCGGCGTCTCCACGAGCACGGCCAACATGCCACGGCTGCGGGCCGCATCAAGATAAGGATCGAGACCGTCTCGTGTGGCGCCGACCTGAACGAACACGCGCTGCGCGCTCAATGATCTTCCTTTCGTCTGAAGCGCATGTGCTCTCCGCGCCATGGTGGCCCGTGCCGTCCATGCACGTGCCATGAAATGGTGCTTACCGCCTTATGCGGGCCGACGGACCCGGTGTCCGATTAGGGCCGATGCACATATTTAGCCTAACGGAAGCGCGGGCGCCAGCCGGCAAATGGGCCGAACCTCGTGAGGGGGAACTTTGTTCGTAAGCCCCTCATGGGTGGGAGCAGCCGCCTCGCCTGTGGTCATGCGAACCAGCCGTAGTGCAACGACAACGGGGGTGTTCGCCCCATGTGGGCGGCCTGTCGAATGCGATCAAGAAATCGTCAAGCTAAGGCAGTCATTCGGCGCGCTGACCTCTCCTTGTAACCCGGCAAGAATCGACGCCTTACGCTCGGTATCGTATGCTGTCCCGATGGGAGATCTGCTGCGCCTCAAGGCGGAGCGCGGCGAAGCGCCGGTCAGGGCTCGGGCCAGCACAGATCTTCAGTGGGTCGGTCTTGTTGATCGCATACAACCAGAAAAACAACTGCTCGTGGAGGCTTTCGTCGAGATCGGGCCGGCCGCTCGCGCAGCCGTGGCGGCAGTTCAAGATCTAAATAGTGCATCTGACGACGTTGCTCTGAAAATGGGATTCACTCTGACGGCGGAGACCTGCGCGGTCGTTGTCCACAGGGCGTCCGGAGGCCGCATCACAGTGGAAATCGGCTGCCGGCCACGGCGTGCGCGTGGCCAGTCCGCCCTCACCGTCACCATCCCCCCGATCTAGGGCGAGTGCTGGTGGCACGGGCGCGAGTCCTGGGTGGACAGCCGCCGCAGACATTGGGGGCGGCGATTCTGGTCGCTCCCGGTTCGGTGCTCACCTGCCGGCACGTGCTGGCCGATGCGAACGGTGGGAGGACGCCCGAGGAGTTTCTGGTGGACTTTCCCGATTCGCCAGCGGCAGATCCGGCGAAGGCCACGGTTTCGCGGTCGATCCCGGCCATTCCCGGCCACAGCCGCGACCTCGCCCTGCTCGAGCTGGCGTCGCCGGCATCGTCGGTTCCCGCACGATGGGCCGACCGCGTCGATGAGCCGGTGGTGCGGGTCTTCGGTTACCCCGCGGGCCTGCCGGTCGGTGTCTGGGTCAGGGCCCTCCTCACCGACGAGGTCGACGAGCGCACGGGCTGGCGGCGGCTCGACCGCCGGGGCGCAGAGTGCGGGCCTGACGAAGGCCGTGACACGCAGCCGATCGAGCGCGGTTACAGCGGCGCGGCGGCGTTCGACGCGGCCGGATCGGTCGTCGGGATGGTCGTTGTCCGCACCCCGCCCACCGGGCGCGCCGAGACCTGGCTGATCCCTTCCGGGCAATGGCAGGCTGTGCTGTCCGGATCGCCGAGGCCGTCGCCCACCGGCCGGCGGCCGTTGAGCTTCGCCCAGAAGCACGTGCTGTCCCACGCGCTCGGAAACGTGCCAGTTCTGACCACCCCCGAAGGACGCCGCCTGTTGCTGCAGACGTTGCCACCGCACATCCGCGCGGTGGTGCCGACCCATCCGACCGCACGCTTGGAGCTGTTTGCTCTGCTCGACACCGTCCTCGAATTCGACGAAGGGTTTCCGATCCTGCTCGCCACCGTCGCCGCCCTCGCCGGCCCTGACATCCGAGCGGTCGCCACAGTGCGGCGCCTCGCGTGCGATCTCGGACTGCTGGAGGCGTAACCTTGACCGCTTCTATGTCGCTGAGCCGCGTACAGGCCATTGTGCGGCCGCTCATGACCATCTCGGCCCTCAGCGATTCGGGCACGCGCAATCTCTACCGACGCGAGATCGAAAATATCATCGGCAGGCAGTTGCGGACTCCTCGCGATCCCGCCCTCCAGGCCGATCTCTTCCAACTCGTGCGTGGATGTGAGCAGGAGCCCGACGGACTCGCGGCGTTGCTCGAGGTCGTGACGTTGTTCAACGAGGGTGCGCGGGTGGCCACCGACGTGCGCCGGCTCATCGAGGAATGGTCCCGCGAGCAGCAGTTGATCGCACTGCTCGCCGACACGCCTCAGGATGATGTGCTGAACGCGATTGTCGCGGTTACCGGGAGCAGGCCGAGCGTTAACCAGATCGCCTCGGCGGTCCAGACCGTAGGGTGGCAGCGGTCTGACGAATGGGGCGCCCCCGCGATCCTTGCCGTGGTAGATGTACTGTCGGCGGGTCCAGGCAGCAACGGTCCGGTCAAAGAGTGGCTCGACCGGGTCGCGCGCGATCTCGGCTGGAGTAGGGCCGAGATCGACGGACTGCGGACGGCCACGATTGCTCACCTGCAGAAACCGATCGGCGGGCAATCCGTTATGGATCGGGATGGCAACCAAGATGACGCGGAGTCAGAGATGAGAAGGATAATCATCGAAGAGGCGTCCACGGGCGCCCCCATCCGCGGCGGCATTCCGGCCCGCAACCTTTACTTCACCGGCCGCAGCAGCATCATGGGCGAGCTGGAATCGATACTGGAGATGCGTCGCCAGGCGTCGGTTCTGCCCGAGGCCACCCTGCACGGCTACGGCGGAGTGGGGAAAACCCAGATCGCCGTCGAGTTCACCTACAGAAACGCCGACAACTACCAGCTGATCTGGTGGATGTCGGCAGAGGACCCCAGCGCTGTGCGCGCCCAGCTGTCTGTGCTGGCGGCGCGGCTCGGCCTGACCAGCAATGGCACCATGGACCTGACGGTGCGATCGGTCCTCGACACCTTGGCCAGCACGACGTCGCTGCGGTGGCTTCTGGTCTACGACAACGCCAACGATCCGTCCTCATTAGACGGTCTGATCCCATCGGCCGGCGGCCACGTGCTCGTCACCTCACGCAACCCCAACTGGTCCGCCTCCGGGCCGGCGGTGGAGGTCGACGTCTTCAGCCGCCCCGAGAGCATGGAGCTGCTGCGTAGACACCACCCCGAGATGTCTGACTCGGAAGCGGATCGCCTGGCCGGCGTCCTCGGCGACCTGCCGCTCGCGCTGGAGCAGGCGGCGACGTGGATGCTCACCACCCTGACGTCGGTCGACGACTACCTGCGAGAGTTCGAGCGCCGCAAGAGCGGGCTCATGGGCGAGGCGCGGCCGCGGCACTACCCCAACACGGTTCTGACCTTCGTCAACCTCGCCGTGGAGCGCATGCACCGTGAAGCGCCGGTCGCCGCGCAGATGCTGGAGCTGATGGCGTTTCTGGCGCCGGACCCGATCTCCAACGTGCTGTTGTGGGAAGGGCGAAACGCCGAGATCACCGAGCCGCTGCGCAGTGCGCTCCAGGAGCGAAACGACATCGCGCGGTCCCTTCGTGACCTGGTGCGGTTCGGCGTCGCCAAGGCCGACAAGGGACGGCGGGTCACCGTGCACCGGCTGGTCCAGATGGTGCTGCGCGAGGAGCTGACCTTCAACGGCCGCCTCGACGGGCTGCGCAACGCGCGCAGACTCCTCGCCGCTGCCAACCCCGGCTACCCGGACGACCGGGCCACCTGGGTTCGCCACTCCGACCTGCGACCGCACGTACGCACCGCCGACCTCATCCACGGCGAGATCGAAGAGCGGCAAGCGGTCATGGATCAGCTGCGATACGTCTACAACACCGGCGACTTCGAGGGCTGTTGCCAACTCGCGGTCGACATCCTGGAGGCGTGGGACAAGCCCGTCGAAGAAGGCGGCTACGGCGCCGAAGACGTCCTCACGCTGCTGGCGATGCGCCGCTACGCCGACGCCCTGCGCTCACTGGGCGACCGGAGAGCGGGCGAATACGCCAGGCGCGCCCTCGACGGCATGCTGGCCGTGCTCGGCGAGCGGCACGAGTACACGATGGGCGCTCTGATGGGTGTGGGCGCCGACCTGCGGATCGAGGGGCGGTTCGAGGAGGCGCGGTCGGTCGACGACCAAAACCTCGAATACCACCTCGAGGTGCTCGGCCCAGGCGATCCCAGCACCCTCCGCGCGTTGAACTGTGTGTCGATCAACCGGCGTTGGGCTGGCGACTTCAAGGGCGCCTACGAGGTCGACGTCGAGGCCGAGCGGCAGTCCCGAGGCGTGCTGGGTGAGTTGGAGGTCTGGACTTTCTTCGCGATGGAGAGCCAGGCGTGGGATCTGCTCCTGCTCGGTCGATACGCCGAAGCGCTCGCGCTCCAGGAGTCCGTGCTGCCGGACGAGATCGCGTTGCTAGGCGAGGGTCACCTCGCTGTGCTCCGTGCGCGCACGCTCGTGGCGGCCATGCTGCGCAAGACCGGAAAGCACACCGAGGCCGTAGCCGCCGCCCGCGACATCTATCGCAACCTCTCCATCCGATTTGGAGCCAAGCACGGCCAGACACTGCGCACCACGGTGACACTGGCCAACAATCTGCGTGCCGCCGGCGACGCGGGTCAGGCATTGCGCCACATCACAGAGGCGCACGAAGGGTTCCTCGAAATCTACGGCGAGGGTCACGGTCTGACGCTGTGCACGGCCCTGGACAAGGCCGTCGTCTACCGGGCACTTGGGTTCGACCGCGACGCGCTCGACCTTGACGAGGCCATCCTCCCGGCCATGACCGAACTGCTCGGCGCGGAGCATCCGTTCACGCTCTCCCTGCGGGTCAACCACGGTACCGACCTGGCGCGGGCGCATCGGCTCGATGAGGCGCTCGCGGTGACCTCGAGTGCCTGGCAAGACTCGACCCGGCTGCGCGGAAGCCAACATCCGTACAGCCTGCACGCGGCCAACAACGTCGCGCTGCACATGATCGACCTGGGCCGGAAGGCCGACGGTGAGGGCTTGCGGGCGGAGGCTCTCGCCGGCCTGGAGCTGGTCTACGGGCGAGACCATCCGGAGACCGACGCGGCGCGGCGGCACCGGCGGCTGGAGTGTGAGCTCGAGCCCTGCCTCATCTAGGGTCTCACGAGGAGCTTGTACTACGTGGACTCTGTGGGCGGCGACACGAAGTTGTTCCACGCGAGGGTCACACCAGAAGGATTGTTCAACCGCGACACCAGCGCGCGCGTGGCCTCGGCCAACTCCGGATTGTTGGCCAGTAACGCGGACAGTTCGGTCGAGGCGACGTCGGGTAGGTCGTCGGCGCCGAGATCGATGGAACTGTCCGGCTGCATGCTCTCGCTCCCGCCATCAGTCCAGGCCAGGTGAGGTACCCGCGGCAAAGGGTACCGGCTCTCGGCAGAGGATCGCTTATCCTTTCGGCCCCCGCGAACGCTTCAGTAGCGTCGTGTCCGCGACACCGTCGCCGCGCGGGAGGCATCGACAGGTGAGGATTGACGGTCGCGGACAACCGGATCGCCTGCGACTGACGGCGTCGACCGGCAGCGAGCGGTTCGACGGGTCGTCGACCTCGACGGGGACGACGAGGGAGCCTGGCGCCGGCCGGGCGGCCTCGCTCAGGTCTCCAGGTCGGTGGGCGTGCCGATCTCCAGCCAGCGGATCCGGTCGCGCACGCCGGCCGGGGCGGCGGCGAACTCCCGCTCGATCTCCGCGCGCGGCTGCTGGAAGTGCTTCCACCCCTCGTAGTGCACGGGTACGGCGGTGTGCGGCCGCACCGCGCCGAGCAGCTCCACCGCGTCGCGGGCGGTCATCGTGTAGCGCAGCGGGCCGGTGACCGGGAAGCGTACGCCGCCGAGGTGCAGCAGTGCGAGCCCGACCGGAAGGCGGCCGGCGACCTGGCGCACGCCGGGATAGAGCACGGTGTCCCCGGAAATCCACACCGCACCGTGTCGCTGCCCCTCCCACCGCAGGGCGAAGCCGACGACGTCGCCGACGATCGGGCGGCTGAGCGGCGGGCCGTGCCGGCACGGTGTCGCGGTGACCTCGATGGACGGTCGCCCCTCGGCCTCCAATGTGGTCGACGCCCACGGCGCCAGCCCGCGCGCCCCGCCGCCCAGCCGGGCCGCACCGGCGGCCGTGGTGACCACCGTGCCGGCCGAGGGCAGCAACTCGCGGCCGGCGCCGTCGAGGTTGTCGCCGTGGTGGTCGTGGGTGAGCAGGACGGCGTCGATCGGGCCCAGTGCGCCGGCGTCGACGGCGGGGCCGGCCAGCTTGCGGGAGGACGTGCCCCAGCCGAACGCGTACGCGCGCCCGGCCGGGTCGAACGTCGGATCCGTCAGCAGCCGCCAGCCGCCGACCTCGATGAGCGCGGTGGGCCCGCCGATGTGCGTGACCCGTACGCGGCTCATGACTTGGCGTGCCGCAGTGCCCAGTCGAGGGCGTAGTCGGCGATCTCCTCCCACCCCTTCTGGGCGGGCAGCAGGTGCGCGTACCCCTCGTACTCCTTGATCTCGGTGATGGTCTTCGACTTGTAGTGCTTGGCGTTGGACTTCTGGATGGCCGGCGGCATGATGTGGTCTTCGCCGCCCGAGATGAAGAGCAGCGGCGCCCGCTCGTCGTTGTGGTAGTCGACCCAGGTGTCCTGGTGGCCGGGCTGGAAGTTGGCGAGCACGCTGCCCCACAGGATGCCGCCGTTGGCCGGGATGTGGTAGCGCTCGTAGAGGGCGAGCGACTCCTCCTCGGTGAACGTGTTGGTGAAGGCGTACTTCCACTCCTCGAACGAGAGCCCCACCGCCTTGTGCCGGTTGGCGGGGCTCTTGAGCACCGGGAACGTCGACTTCACCTGGGAGAGCGGCACGACCCGCACGCCTTCGGTGGGCGCGGAGTTGAGCGTGACGCCGGCGGCGCCGAAGCCGTGGTCGAGCAGGATCTGGGTGAACGCGCCGCCGGCCGAGTGGCCCATGATGATCGGCGGCCGGTCCAGCTCGCGGAGGATCCCCTCGATCTTCTCGATGATCGCCGGCACGGTGACGTCGACGATGATCTGCGGGTCGGCCCGCAGCGCCTCGACCTCCGCCTCGAAGCCGGGGTAGCCGGGCGCGATCACCCGGAAGCCCTTCCGCTCGTAGTGCGTGATCCAGTGCTCCCAGCTGCGCGGCGTCACCCAGAAGCCGTGGACGAGGACGATCGTGTCGGGTGCGGTCATGGCGGTAAACCCCCTCGGTAACACTTCGGTGGAAACCTTATGAGCGAGGCGCGCCCGCGACAGGGCTGCGCGTGCACCGTTGTCGGCTCTCCGTGCACATGGGGCGGCGTACATGGGTTTTGTCCTGGATACGGCGGATATCCCGCCCGGGGAGGGTCTGGACCACGACGAGCATCGCGGCAGCCCACATCTGTCCCTTGGCATAGATCGGCTAGGCCGCGTGGAGGTCGGGCTGGCCGCACCGGGCATACTCGGCGCGTATGAGGATCTCCCGGGGCTGGGCCGCCTTCCTGGTCGGGGTCGGCGTCTGGACGTGGCTGATCTGGCCGCGCTTCGCCGTCGCGATCTGGAACGACGAGCGGGCGTGGTCCACCGGCCGGATCGGCGACGGTCACCCCACCAGCTTCCTGTGGGTGCACGCCCTGCTCATCGTGGCGTCGCTCGCCATCGGTACGGCCGTCGGACACCTCGGCGTCCGCGCGTGGCTGGCCGTGCGCCGCGGCCGCTGAGGTACGGCCCGGGTCAGGGCAGCGCGGCCCCGCGCGCCGTGACCCACAGCCGGTACCACTCCTCGTGCGTGAGGTCGGGCGCGCGCCGCACCGCGTCACCGCAGGCCGCGATGCGCGCGGGCCGCGTGCTCCCGACGACCGGCACGATCCGCGCGGGATGGCGCTGGAGCCACCACAGCACGATCGTCTCCGGCGTGGTCTCCTTGACCCGGGCCAGCTCGGCGATCAGCCGCGCGGCCGCCGTCTCGGCCGGTGTCTCCTGGAGGCCGGTGTAGCGGCCCTGCGCGAGCGGCTCCCACGCCTGGAGCTGGATGCCGTTGGCGAGGCAGTGCTCGACGGTGCCGAGGGGGAAGCCGGTGCCGGCCGACTCCGCGGTGTTGACCAGCACGCCCGCCTCCAGCCAGTCGCGCCGGCGCAGGCTCATCTGGAGCTGGTTGGCGACGAGCGGCACCGGCGTGTGTGCCTGGAGGTGGGCGATCTGCGCGCCGCTCATGTTCGACACGCCGAAGCTGCGGACCAGGCCCTGCCGGTGCAGCGAGCCGAGCGCCGCGCCGATGTCGGCCGGGTCGGCGAGCGGGTCGGGCCGGTGCAGCAGCAGCGTGTCGATGCTGTCCACGCCGAGCCGCTCCAGGCTCTCCTCGACCCGCCGGAGGATGGAGGCGCCGCGCAGGTCGTAGTGGCCCGGCTGGTCGCCTTCGGCCAGCCGGATGCCGCACTTGGTCTGCACGGTGATCCGCCCGCGCAGGTCGGGCGCGCGCCGCAGCACCTCGCCGAAGACCAGCTCAGAGCGCCCGCGCCGGTAGATGTCGGCCAGGTCGAACGCGGTGATGCCGGCCTCCAGCGCGGCTCCGACCGCGGCCTCGGCGGCTTCGATGTCCGCCGCGTCGAGGGGGCCGCTGCCCACCTCGCCGCCGAGCCGCATACAGCCGAGAAACACCACAGCATCTCCTCCGAACGAAATCTTGACGGCTACCTTCCACCGTTGTAGCGTCCACGCAACTCATACGCATTAGTCAGGGGAAGGGTATCGTGGCACGCAGGGTGCGGCAGGCCGACATCGCCAAGCAGCTGGGCATTTCCCAGGCTACGGTGTCGCTCGTGCTGTCGGGGCGGGCCGGTCGCGACATCGCGATCAGCCAGGAGCTCCGCGAGCTGGTGCTGCGCACCGCCCGCGACCTCGGCTACCAGGCCGACCCGGTGGCGCGCAGCCTCGCCGGCGGGCGCAACCGGCTGCTCGGCGTCTTCACGTTCGAGGCGGTCTTCCCGGTCGGGCAGCGCGACTTCTACCATCCCTTCCTGGTCGGCGTGGAGGAGGAGGCCGAGGTGCAGCGATACGACCTCGTGCTCTTCACCAGCGCCACCGTCGGTGCCGGTCGCCGTTCCATCTACCGGTCCGGGGCCAATCGCCTCCGTCTCGCCGACGGGGGGCTGCTGCTCGGCCTCGAGCCCGACCGCGAGGAGCTCGCCCGGCTCGTCAAGGAGCAGTTCCCGTTCGTCTTCATCGGGCGCCGTGACGTCCCCGGCGCCGAGCTGTCCTATGTGGCCGCCGACTACGCCGGGGCCACCGCGTCGCTGGTGGAGGAGCTGTTCGCCCGCGGGCACGAGCGGGTCTGCCTGGTCACCGGCAGCGCGGGGCTGGAGCCGACCGTCGACCGCACCACCGGCTTCGTGCGGGCGCACGAGGCCGCCGGCCGGCCGCTCGACGCGCTGTCGACGTGGGCGGTCGAGCCCGCCGGGCTCGGCGCCGCCGAGCTGGTCGAGCGGCGCGACAGGGGCGTCACGGCGTACGCGGTCGAGGGCGCGGCGGACGGCCGGCTGGTCGCCGCGTTTCTGGCCGCCGCCGATGAGGCGGGCCTCCGCGTCCCCGGCGACGCCTCGCTCGTGGTGCTCGGCGACGTCGGCGACGAGTCCGTGACGCGGCGCTGCACGCGCTTCGCCGTGCGGCGCGAGGAGATGGGGCGGGCCGCGGTCCGCATGCTCATCGAGAAGCTCGAAGCCGTCGATCCGTCCGCGGTGAACCGCGTGACCATCCCCTGTGTGCCCGTCCCGGGCGACACCGTGGGTCCGCCGCGGACCTGACCCTCGCCGAGAGGGCCACGCCCCCTGAGGTTTGTCGGCGCCTCGCCGAAGAAAGTTCCACGCGAGTTCCGCCGGTGGAGGCGCTACGGTGGGCGCCGTGAACCGATACCGACCGATCCTCGCCACGGCCGCCGCTCTCGCCGCCGTGCTGGCCGTGCTCCTGCCGGCCGCCCCGGCCGCGGCGCACACCGAGCTGAAGAGCACGACGCCGGCGGCGAAGAGCATCGCGACCGAGGCGGTAACCGAGGTCACGCTGACGTTCAGCGGCCTGATCAAGAAGCCGGGCACGACGGTCGCGGTGACCGGGCCGGACCAGACGTCATACAGCGCGGGCGACGCGGAGGTGCTCGACCGCACGATCACGCAGCCGGTGTCGGCACTGCCGGTGGGCGCCATCACCGTCGCCTGGCGCACGGCCGCGGCCGACGGGCATCCGATGGAGGGGACCTTCACCTTCACCAACCGCGCCGCGCCGCCCACGCCGAGCGCCGAGCCGAGCCCCACGCCGAGCGCCGAGCCCACGGCGGTCGCGACGCCGGCGGCCACCGAGCAGGCCGAGGTGAGCACGGCGGGGCAGGCCAGCGACGACGGCTCGGGCGGAGCGGTCGTGTGGATCGTCGTCGCGGTCGTGGCGGTGGCGGTCGCGCTGCTGGGCGGCCTGCTGTGGCGCCGCCGGCGCGGCACCGGGAGCTGATCGGGCGCACCTCCGCCCGTCACGTGCTCGGCCGCACCTCGACGACGAGGTGCTTGGTGACCGGCTGGCCGCTCGTCGGGCTGTGGTCGGCGAGCCCGCAGAGCACGTTGAGTTCGGGCATGTAGCCGGCCGCGCAGCCGCGCGCGATCTCGTACGTCACCGCACGGTAGCCGAACACCGTGCGCCGGCTGCCGTCCTTGGAGACGCTGGTGATGTCGACCGGGTCGAAGTCGCCGAGGCCGCGGGCGCGCATGTCCGCCTCGTTCATGAAGACCACCGTGCGCAGCCCTTTGAGCCCGCGGTACCGGTCGTCGTTGGAGTAGATCGTGGTGTTGAACTGGTCGTGCGATCGGACCGTCGTCAGCAGCAGCCGGTCGGGGCCGGGATGCACGTCGTCGGGGAGCGCCGCGAGGGAGAACTCGGCCCGCCCCGACGGCGTCCGGAAGACCCGCTCCCGGGCGAGCTGGCGGATGCGGAAACCGTGCGGATGGCGGGCCCGCCGGTTGAAGTCCTCGAAGCCGTCGAGCACGCGCGACATCGTGTCGCGGATCCGGTCGTAGTCGTCGGCGTACTCCCGCCAGGGCGTTCGGCTCTCCGGCAGTGTCGCGCGGGCCATGCCCGCGACGATCGCGCACTCCGAGCGCTGGTGCGGCGAGGTGGGGTCCTTCATCCCGTACGACATGTGCACCATCGACATCGCGTCCTCGACGGTGACCCCCTGCGGGCCGCTCGCCCGCACGTCCCGGTCGCTGCGGGCGAGGCAGGGCAGGATCAGCGCGCGCCTGCCGTGCACGATGTGGCTGCGGTTGAGCTTCGTGCTCACCTGCACGGTCAGGTCGCAGGAGCGCAACGCCTCGAACGTCGCGGGCGTGTCCGGCGCCGCGAGCGCGAAGTTGCCGCCCATCGAGACGAAGACGCGTACGTCACCGCGGCGCATCGCCTCGATCGTCTCCACGGTGCCCAGGCCGTGCCCGCGCGGTGGCTCGATGCCGCATACCTCGGCGAGCCGGTCGAGGAAGGCGTCGTCCGGCCGGTGGTTGACGCCGCAGGTGCGGTTTCCCTGCACGTTGCTGTGCCCCCGTACCGGGCACAGCCCGGCGCCCTCGCGACCCAGGTGGCCGCCGAGGAGCAGCAGGTTGACGATCTCCCGGACCGTGTCCATGCCGTGCTCGTGCTGCGTGATGCCGAGGCACCAGGCGACGATCAGCCGCTCCGACCGGCGGTACGAGTCGGCGAGCGCGCGGATGGCCCGCTCCGGCACGCCGCTGTCGCGTACGAGGTCGGACCAGCGCGTCGCCTCGACCAGCCGGCGATAGTCGTCGAGCCCGTGCGTGTACCGCGCGAGGAAATCGTGGTCGAGCACGCTCGGGTCGTCCGCCGCCGCCTCGAAGAGCGCCTTCGCGACGCCGCGGAGCAGCGCCAGGTCGCCGCCGATCCGCACCTGGACGTTCATCGTGCCGATCCGCGTGGTGCGGAACGTCGCCATGTCGACGAGTTCGTGCGGCACGATCGTCCGCCGGGAGGCCGCCTCGACCAGCGGGTTGATGTGGACCAGCTGGGCGCCGCGCCGGTCCGCCTCGGCCAGCCAGGTGAGCATCCGGGGCGCGTTCGAGGCGGCGTTGTCGCCGATCAGCCAGATCGCGTCCGCCTGCTCCCAGTCGTTGAGGTCGACCGTGCCTTTGCCGGAGCCGATCGCCGCGTTGAGCGCCCGGCCGCTCGCCTCGTGGCACATGTTCGAGCAGTCCGGCAGGTTGTTCGTGCCGAACTCGCGGACCCAGAGCTGGTACAGGAAGGTCGCCTCGTTGCTCAGCCGCCCGGAGGTGTAGAAGGCGGCCCGGTCGGGGCTGTCGAGCCCGCGCAGGGTCTCTCCGACCAGCGCGAAGGCGTCGTCCCAGGAGATCGGCTGGTACGTGTCGGTCGCCGGGTCGTAGCTCATTGGCTCGGCCAGCCGCCCCACCTCCTCCAGGTCGTGGTCGCTCCACTCGGCGAGCGCGCTGACGGTGTGCGAGGCGAAGAACGCCCGATCGGCGTCCGAGGCGGTCAGCTCCCAGGCGGCGTGCTTGACGCCGTTTTCGCAGATGTCCAGCCGGAGCCCGCTCGGGTCGTCCGGCCAGGCGCAGCCGGGACAGTCGAACCCGCCGTCCTCGTGGTTCATCACGAGGAGCGAGCGGAAGCCCTCGATCGGCTCGCCCGCGCGGGCCAGGACCCGCCCGACGCTGCGCGCGGCGCCCCAGCCGGCGGCCGGATGGTGGTACTCGTGGCGCGACCGGCGGCCGGTGGGCTCCGGTCCGCGTCCCAGCGCGGGCACGCCGGGCGCACCGCCGAGCATGCGGTGCTGGCTGCCGCGGTCTGGTGGCTGATCCGATGACGGCATGGTTCCCCCGCGAACACAGGCGGCATCTGGCCGCTCGACCGTAGCCCGGATCCCTTTGCCCGCGCGGGGTTCCGCGCACCGGCCGCCGTGCGCCTCCTCCCGCCGAGTGGAGATCGGGACGACCCCGCGGTGACGGCCGGCGAGCCGGCGGGTGAGGCCGCTCTCCGTCAGGTCGCGGCGTTCCCGGTGGCAGGTGATCCGTTCGCCCGTGAGCGTCCCGGTTCGTCACTAGCATCGGTCCGGTGGCCCGCTGAGGCGCGCACACCTGACGAGGGAGGGGGCTGACCCATGCCAGCGCGGGACGCGGCGCACGCCGGGATGGCCGGCACGATCGACATCGGCGGCGACCTGACGGTCAACCGCCTCGGCTACGGCGCGATGCGGATCACCTCGCCCGGCATCTGGGGCCCGCCGGCCGACCGCGAGGCGGCGAAGGCGACGCTCCGGCGGGCGGTAGAGCTGGGCGTCAACCTCATCGACACCGCCGACTCGTACGGCCCGTTCGTCAGCGAGGAGCTGATCCACGAGGCGCTGCATCCGTACCCGGAGGATCTGGTCATCGCCACCAAGGGCGGGCTGGTGCGCACCGGCCCGGGGGAGTGGCCCGTCGACGGCCGCCCGGAGCACCTGATCGAGGCGTGCGAGGGGAGCCTGCGGCGGCTCGGGCTCGAACGGATCCCGCTGTACCAGCTCCACCGCCCTGACCCGGACGTGCCGTACGAGGACTCGGTCGGGGCGCTCGTGACGCTCAAGGAGCAGGGCAAGATCCGGCACATCGGGGTCTCCAACATCACCGAGGACCACCTGCGGCGAGCCCAGCGGCTGACGCCGATCGTCTCGGTGCAGAACCGCTACAACGTCACCGACCGCCACGCGGAGTCGCTGGTCGACCTCTGCGAGCAGGAGCGGATGGTCTTCCTGCCGTGGGCGCCGATCCAGGGCATGGACTCCGACGAGGCGGTACAGGAGATCGCCCGCCGTCACCAGGCGAAGCCGCGGCAGGTCGTGCTCGCCTGGCTGCTGGCCAGGTCACCGGCGATCCTGCCGATCCCGGGCACGGGCACGGCCGCGCATCTGGAGGACAACGTGGCCGCCGCGGCGATCGAGCTCACCCCGGCGGAGGTCGCCGCGGTGACCACGGGCACACCTCTGTAGCGGCCCGGAACGATTCCGGACCGGGCTCACCGCCCGACGAGGTTGAGGCCGACGGTGCAGAGCACCGACAGGACCAGCGAGGCCAGGATCATGAGCAGGCAGCCCAGCCCGCCGCCGAGCGGCCGGATCTCCGTGTTACCGATGCGCATGCCAGCGGTTACCCGCTCGCGGTCACGCTTAGACCACCGGTCCACATGCTGGTCCGGTGCCGCTCCCGAGGCCGGCGGTCCCGAGGCCGGCGGTCAGCGGGGCCGGCGGTCAGCGGGGCCTGAAGAGGCGCCAGGTGCCGCCGATGCCGAGCACGGCCGCGGTCAGGACCACGATCCAGATGACCATCGGGTTGAAGCCGCTGCCCGCCGCCGTACGGGCGAGCGCCGCCTCCTGGAGCGAGTCGATCTTCGGCTGGTCGGCCGGCAGCAGCGCCGGGGGCAGCTCGGCGTAGCGCACGAGGCCGGTGCTCTCCAGCAGCGTGAGGTGGTTGAGCACGAACCGGTTGGAGTCCTGGGCGAGCTGCCGGACGATGTCGTTGCGCGTGCCGGAGCGGACCGCGCCGATCACCGGGAAGATCTTGCCGTGGGCGGCCCGCAACCGGTCGACGAAAATCCGGTCGAATTCCCGGTTTGACGACGCGCCGCGCATCTCGTCGAGCCATTTCTGCTGCTCGGCGTTGGGCTCGGTGGGGAGCTGCACGCCGAGCTTGTTGGCGGCGTCGACGACGAGCTGGTCGAGCTCGGCGTGCTCGGCGGCGATCTGCGCGCCGACCTGCCGCACCCGCTCCTGACTGCCTCGCTCAGCGGCCATCTGCCCGGCCGGCATCTCCCAGAGCCCGGCCAGCCGCACGCCGTTGAGCAGCGCGAGGTCGGTGGCGCCGAGCTGGGCGGGGGCCGCCGGCTGCGCGCTCGCCGCGGCGGCCGGCACACTCACCGCAGCCGCCAGACCAACCAGGAACGCCACGATGCGTCGGGCGGTCACGGCAGACACCGCCTCATCACCTCCGCGAAAAGAAGCAGAAATTGTTTCCTCGCGAACGTTAAAGCGGTGAAAGGAGGGAAGTCAAACGGCAATTTCTTAAGGAAGAATTGTGATTCGAGATTGATCCGACCGCCTCGTCCCGACGGTCGATGCGAAGCGTTGGGAGGATGAATCTCAGGGCACGCCGAAGGGCCACTTCCGGTAACTTACCGGAGCGGCCGCGTGCACGTCGAGGCCAGCCTTTCCCTGGCACATGGCGATACCTCCGCGGTTTTATGACAGTCTCATGACAACCAGGTCGAGGTGGCCGCGCTGTTTCATCCCGGCGGCGAGTGGGCGATGATGCCGTGATGGAGCAGGTTCTGCTGATCGAAGACGACCACCGGATCCGGCTGTCGTTGACGCTCGGCCTGGAAGACGAGGGATACGCCGTTCGCGGCGCGGCTACCGCCGAGGAAGGGCTGTCCGCCCAGCGGCGCGAGCCGGCCGACACGGTGCTGGTCGACCTGATGCTTCCGGGCGTCGACGGCTTCGAGTGCATCCGCCAGCTGCGCAGCCGCGACGACGTACCCATCGTGGTGGTGAGCGCCCGCGACGACACGCACGACATCGTGGCGGCGCTGGAGGCGGGCGCCGACGACTACCTGGTCAAGCCGGTGGCGGTGAAGGAGCTGTCGGCCCGGCTGCGGGCGCTGCGCCGGCGGGCCCGGGCGAGCGCGGTCGCCGCCGTGCCCGCGCTGGTCTTCGGCGACCTGGAGATCCGCCCCGAGGCCGGCGAGGTGTCGGTGGGCGGCCAGCCGGTGGGGCTGACCCGCACCGAGTTCCGGCTGCTGTGCGAGCTGGCCCAGCATCCCGGGCGCGTGCTCTCCCGGGCACAGTTGCTGGAGCGGGTCTGGGAGTACGCGTACGGCGACGAGCGCCTCGTCGATGTGCACGTCGGCCGCATCCGGCAGAAGATCGAGTCCGACCCGGCGGTGCCGCGCCACCTCGTGACGGTCCGCGGCATGGGCTACAAGCTGCTGCGATAAGGCCCTGAGCGAGCCCGCGCGCCGGTGGATTGGCGCGTGCGCCGGCTCGCTTCGACGCAGCGCCCCGGGATGGTGCGGCACCTCCGCGAGAGGTGCCGCGGCCCGTCCTACAGCGCGCCCTCGCGCGCGTCCTGCCACAGGTCCACAGAGGAGGTCGGGCCCTCCAGGATCCTGTCGATCGCGGCCAGCTCGTCGCCGGCGAACGTGAGGTTGTCCAGCGCCGCCACGTTCTGCTCAAGCTGTCGCACGCTGCTCGCGCCGGTCACCAGCGACGTGACGCGCGGGTCGCGCAGCGCCCAGGCGAGCGCGAGCTGGGCGAGGGTCTGGCCGCGTCCGCGGGCCACCTCGTTGAGCGCGTTGAGCTGGGCGACCCGGGTCTTGTCGATCGATGACGGGTCGAGCGACTTGCCCTGCGTCGCCCGCGAGCCCTCCGGGATGCCGTTCAGGTACCGGTCGGTGAGCAGCCCCTGGGCCAGCGCGGTGAAGCCGATGACGCCGGCGCCCACCTCGGCGGTGGCGTCGAGCAGGCCGTCGGTCTCGATCCAGCGGTTGAGCATCGAGTACGACGGCTGGTGGATCAGCAGCGGCGTGCCCAGCTCGCGCAGCAGCGCCGCCATGATCCTGGTGTGCTCCGCGTCGTACGAGGAGATGCCGACGTAGAGTGCCTTGCCCGCGCGCACCGCAGCGTCGAGCGCGGCGGCGGTCTCCTCCAGCGGCGTGTCGGGGTCGTACCGGTGCGAGTAGAAGATGTCCACGTACTCCAGGCCGAGGCGCCCCAGCGACTGGTCGAGGCTGGCGAGCATGTACTTGCGGCCTCCGCCGCCCTGCCCGTACGGGCCCGGCCACATGTCCCAGCCGGCCTTGGTCGACACCACGATCTCGTCCCGGTACGGCCGCAGGTCCTCGCGCACCAGCCGCCCGAAGTTGACCTCGGCGGAGCCGTACGGCGGCCCGTAGTTGTTGGCCAGGTCGAAGTGCGTGACCCCGAGGTCGAAGGCGCGCCGGGTGATCGCGCGCTGCACCTCGAACGGCTTGTCATCGCCGAAGTTGTGCCAGTAGCCGAGGGAGAGCACGGGCAGGTCGAGGCCGGAGCGGCCGGTGCGGCGGTACTGCATCCCACTGGTGTATCGGTCGGTCGCGGCGACGTAGCTCATGATCTCACTATCGCCATCCGCCGGCGGGCCGTCCAACAGAAGAACAAGATCCGATTCAGCGGTGGGAGCGATCAATCGCGGCCCCGGCCCGGCGGCGGGCTAGGCGCCCTCCGGCTCCTCGGCCGGGATGGCGACACGATCCCGCAGGCGACCGCGGATCTCCTCCGGTGTGTATGCCCGGCGCCGCCGCTCCGCCCGCGCCACCACGACCCCCGTGGCGGCGACCCCCACGAACGCGGCGAGCCCGAGCACCTTCCACCAACGCATCCGCACAGCGTAGTGCCAACGGCGCCGGCGCGCCGTCCCGTGGCGTGCGGCGCGGTGGCGTACCCGGCGCGGCGGTGAGGGCCGGGCTAAGGTGATGGCCGTGCCCAGTCTTGGTCTCGATGAAGCTGTCGACCTGACGCGCACCGGCGACCTGTGGCTTTTCCGCGGGCGTTCGGGGGCCGACCGGGCGATCCAGGTGACCACCAACAGCCCGGTCAACCACGTCGGCATGGCGGTGGTCATCGAGGACCTGCCGCCGATGATGTGGCACGCCGAGCTGGGCAAGTCGCTGCCCGACCTCTGGTCCGGCGGCCACCACCGGGGCGTCCAGCTGCACGACCTGCGCGCGGCGGTGCTCGTCTGGGCCAGGCGCTACGGCCAGCGGGCCTGGCTGCGCCAGCTCGAGCCGCCGCCGACCCGGGCCCAGGAGGACGCGGTGCTGCGCACGGTCGCCCGCCTCGACGGCACGCCGTTTCCGTCCAGCGCCCAGCTCGCCTGGCGGTGGGCCCGCGGGCGCGTGCCGATCCGCAGCGGCGGCATCGCCCGCCACCTGCCGTTCCGGCGTACGCGCGAGGAAGGGCTGGAGAGCGCGTACTGCGCCGAGGTCGTGGCGGTCACCTACGAGGCGATGGGCCTGCTGCCGGCCGGTCGCAACCCGAACTGGTACGACCCCGGCCGCTTCTGGAGCGGCGACGACCTCGCCCTCTCCGGTGGCTTCGCGCTGGGCACCGAGATCGCCGTCGAGATACCGGCCGACTAGCCCCGGCCTAGCGCGCATCAACACCTACAGCGACTCCGTGCCTGAAGAAAGGCCCGCAAAGCCTGGGACCACGCCATCCAACGGCATCCCCGGTTCTTCGCCCATGGTCGAACCTCGCCGTGGCTCGTTGGTCCCGTCTGGTCCGCGTCCTACTGCGATGAACCAGCCATCCACATGCCGTTTGCCTTGATTGAGAATCCCGTGTGCGATGGCGTGGTCCGGGTAGCCTCCCCTGGTGAGTTCACCGTCCGGCGACTACACCGCCACGCTGCCGCGTAAGCGGATGGGCTCGGCTGTCCTGCTCCGCGATGGCGACGATCGGATCTTGCTGGTGGAGCCCGTGTATAAGGACTACTGGGAGCTGCCCGGAGTCGCGGTGGACGCCGACGAGTCGCCGTACGACGCGGCCGTGCGCGAGCTGAAAGGGCCTTCCAGGCCCTGCTGGCCGCCGAACGCGACACTCCACAGGAGGTCCGCTACCAGGCCGTGGGCGCAGAACCTGACCCGAGACCTGCTATCCGCCGACAGACGCCGAGCACTCCCAGGCATGCGCGAGTTCGCAGACCGGATCGGCGTCACCGCCTAGCAATCGCCACTGCGAACCGTCATCCATCACGCTTGGCGGGCCGGCGACGGTGTCCGCAGATGCATGCCCCCACGTCGCGATGCTGACCCTCCTGTACGCGTCTTACGCAGAAACGGGGCATGGGGTCGGACCGGTCCAGTCTCTAGCGGCGCCAGAAGTCGTACGCGTCGCGGCCGCGGGTGAAGCCGGCCGCCGCGGCGATGTCGACCGCCAGATCGAATCGGCCGCCCACGACCCACGGCAGGTGCGCGTCGCTGCCGAACGAGATCGCCCGGCCGCCCTCCTCCCGCCACCAGCGCAGCAGGTCGACCGAGAGGAGCGGGCTGCGCGTGTTGAACTCCAGCACGCGGTCGGAGCCGGCCAGCGCGCGGAGCACCGCGCGGTACTCCTCCTCGTGGTCCGCCTCCCGGTACGGCGGGGCGCCCGCCGGCCAGTAACGGCGCGGGTAGTCGAGGTGGGCCAGTACCTCGAACGCGTCGCTGTCTTTGATCATGCGGACCATGTCGGTGAAGTAGCGGCGCATCACCTCGCGCGTGCCCAGGATGTGGAAGAGTTTGTCGGGCGCGACCAGCCGCCCGTCGTAGGGGATCGCGTGGAGTGAGCCCAGCACGCGCTCGAATGCCCCGCTGGCCAGCACGCGCGCCACGCTCGCGCCGAACATGTGCGGCTCGCCCGCCTCGACGCCGGTGAGGATGCGCAGCCCGGGGAAGCGCTGGCGGCACTCTTCGACGCTCGCCAGGTAGCCGGCCACGTCGATCGGCCGGATCTTCGCCCACCAGCCCAGCTCGAGCCCGTCGGCCGCGATCGCGTCGTCGTCGACCCAGTCGGTGAACTCCAGGTGCTCGGTGAACGCCACCGCCGGCAGCCCGATCTCGACCGCCCGCTCGCACGTCTTCGCCATCGAGGCCTGCTCGCCCGTGTCGAACGACCACTCGGAATGCACGTGGTTGTCGGCCGGCAGCACGTGTCCGAGTCTGCCATCCGTGGGGGCCTATCCCAAGGTCTTGTGATCCGCCCAACCGGACCACGCGCCCGCGCCCGCTCGCCGCCGACCCGGTGGAGCGGGCGGCGGCGAGCGGGCGCGGGGCGCGGGTACGAGGCGGACCCTCAGTGCTGCGGCGGTGGCCAGCCCGCCACGGGGGCCGGCTGGGCCGGTGGGACCGGCGGAGGTGGCGGCATCGCGGGCGAGTACGGGCCGGAGATGGTCTCGATCAGCCGGCTGACCACCACGCCGAGCAGGATCGCGACCACGAGTGGTACGTAGAACGTGACCCAGCGTGGCGGACCGAGCTGTGTGAGTCGATGCCGACCAGCGGGCCGAGCGCCTTGGCCGGACGGAAGCGCACCGGGTCGTCGGCGACGCGGTTGGTGGCGAGCGCGTTGCGTACGGCGGGGATCAGCCACAGCGCGCCGGCGCAACAGCTCGACCGCGGCCACGAACTGGTCGAGGTCGACGTGCAACAGCCACCACCGCGCCGACACACGGTCACGATACGGCGGTTTCCCGTCCGGGTCGGGTGAACAGGGCTAGCCTGCGGTTGAGCACTCCTCCCGTTTCGACCGCCGAGAGCCTCCGCGCCACGGTCCTCGACCGTCCGCGAGCCGCCGCGGCGGTCCTCGACCAAGGAGCCCGACGATGGCCTCTCGCCTCAACCCGTACATCAACTTCGACGGCACCGCGCGCCAGGCCCTTGAGTTCTACCGGGACGTCTTCGGCGGCGAGCTGTTGCTGACCACGTTCGGGCAGTTTCCCGGCGCCGACGCGGCCGACGCGGAGAAGATCATGCACGGCCAGTTGGAGACCCCGAGCGGCTACACGCTGATGGCCGCCGACACGCCGCCCGACTGGGAGATCAGGCCGGGCAACACCATGACGATCAGCCTGAGCGGCGACGACGCCGCCGAGCTGCACGGGTACTGGGAACGGCTCGCCGAGGGCGGCACGATCACGATCCCGCTGGAGAAGCAGATGTGGGGCGACGAGTTCGGGCAGTGCCTCGACAGGTTCGGCGTCTCCTGGATGGTCAACATCACCCAGCCCCAGTCCTGACCCGGTCGGCGGCGGCGTCCCGCCCCCCGGCGGATCGACGGCCCGAGCGCCGGCGCCGCCGACCGCGGCGGCACCGACACCGACGGGGAGCCCGGTCAGCGGGCCGGGGGCGTGGACGGAGGCGGCGGTGGCGGGTCGACCGCGAGGCCGATCTGCGCGTACGGGCCGAAGTTGCCGGAGGGGTCCCAGGCGCGCACGCGCACCATGTATGTGCCGAAGCCGTGGAAGGGCACGTAGGCGGGGCTGCCACCGACCTTGGTGACGAGGACGCCGTTGAGGTAGACCTCGTAGCCGACGACGAACGTCTCGTCCGTCGCCGCGTCCCAGCTTATCCGCAGGTGGCTGGTGTTGCCGAGGCCGCCGAAGCGCAGGTTGGCCGGAGCGGTGGGCGGGGTCGAATCCGGCATCTGTCCGAAGTGGACCGGGGTGAACGGGGAGAGGTTGCCGGCCGCGTCGACGGCGCGCACGCCGAAGGTGGTGACCATCGGGGGCGGCACCGGCATCGTGTACGTCGGTGCGGTCACCGTGGTGATCAGGTTGGTGCGGTGGAAGATCTGGTACCCAACCACTCCGGTGTCGTCTGTGGACGGATCCCAGGTGATGGTGACCGTGCCGCCGCTGCCGCCGAGGCGGACGTTCGTCGGCGTGGAGGGCGGTGTGACGTCGGGGGCGGGCGGCGCGCCGGAGCAGGGGGAGCCGTTGACCGTGCAGCCCTGCGGCTCGCCACCGCCGCTGGCGACCCAGCCGAAGCTGGTGGCGGCACCGGCCGCGAGCGTGCCGTTCCACGGCAGGTTGGCGAAGACGAAGCGGGAGCCGTCACGGGTCATGCGGGCGTTCCAGTACGACCCGAGCGTGGTGCCCGCCGGCAGGTCGAAGGTCACCTGCCACGAGGTGATGGTGGCGGCGCTGTCGTTGGTGACGGTCAGCTTGCCGACGTAGCCGGTGGACCACTGGCTCTCCTTGACGAAGGCCGCGGTCGCCGCGTGTGCCGGGGCGGGCAGGACGGTGATCGTTCCCAGGGCCACGATGACCGCCGCGGCGATGGCGGCGATCCGGGGGAGGGGAACGGCGGAGAGTCTCATGTCAATGGATCGTAGAGATGAACATCGATCGACGGCATCGGCCGAGCGCGCGATGTGCCCTGGTCGTGCGCTGCGGGATGGGTAGCGGCGTGGCACTATGTCCGGCGTGGATGGCATGCGGGGGTTGCCGCCGCGTCGCGGTGGACTGTTGGCATTTGTACTTGTCCTGTCGCTCTCGGTGACTGGCTGTGGCGTGATCGGCGGCGACGGCGACGCCCCGCCGGACGGCGCCGGGGCGACCGCCGCGCCCTCGCCCTCCGCCTCGCCCACCGAGGAGGCCGGTCCGCTCTACGCGCTGCCGTCCTCGGCCGACGTGTGCGCGGCGGCCAAGCGCAGCAAGCTGAGCGTGGTCGGCGCCGAGCCGGAGAAAGAGGGGCTCGACGTCGGCTGCGCGGTCTCGGTGCGGTCGAAGCAGCCGGACCGGCCCTACACGCTGCGTGTCCGGTTTGAGGACTGGGGCAACGCGCGGCGCACGCGCACCTTTTACCAGACGCAGAAGGACGGCGACTGGTACAAGGGGCACTCCGCCTTCACCGGCCCGCCCACGCAGCGCTCCGACGTGCTCCAGGTGGGCGACGCGAAGCCAGGCGCGGGATACGACGAGGGCTACTACGCCTTCTACGCGGACGTCGAGGTGGCCCGCGTCCACTACAGCCAGAGCGTGGTCGGCATCCTGAAGGGCAACCTCATCGTGACCATGGACCTGCTGGCCGGCGACCAGACCAGCACCTCGATCGCGAGCATCAAGCCGGTGAAGGCCGAGGTGGGGCAGAAGATGTTCGACGACGTGGCCGACGCGGTGCTGGCCCTGCCCAAGGAGCGGTAGCCGCGAGCGGCGGGCGCGGCTCACCACGCGAGCGCCAGGAGCTGCGCCGCGACCAGGATGTCGACGACGCCGCACCACTCCGCGTACGAGCGGGCCACGACCCGGTCCAGCCTGAGGTGCACGAAGTCCCACACGCCGTGGAGGAGCCAGCCGGCCGCCACCACGTAGAGGCCGACGTCGGGGTCGAGGGCGAGCCCGAGCAGCGCGAGCGCGGAGAAGCCGACCAGGCCCAGCGCCTGGATCCGTACGCCGCCGCGGTGCGCGTGCCCGCCCACCACGCTCCACACCAGGAGCGCCGCGCCGAGCGGGACGAGGAGGAACGGCGCCGGCACCAGGTCGAGCCCGCGCACGGCGAAGATCAGGCCGAACGCCGCCGCCAGCAGCGGCCAGGAGAGGCCGCGCCGCCCGGTGCGCGCCGTCACGAGGTAGAGCATCGGCAGGAGCAGCAGCACCTCGCCGAGGCCGGAGACCTGCCCGGCCACGTCCGCGCCGCCGGCCATGGGCACCGACATCACGAGGGCCAGCCCCGCCGGCCACCGCCGGCCGATCGCGCGCAGGACGCGGTACGGCGTGCCGCGGCCGGCCTCGACGGTCGCCGCGCTCACCGGGCGTACTCCTCGCTGGCGCGCTCCTCGTGGGCGTGCTCCCCGTGACTGCGGGAGTACTCCGCGCGGCGGCGGAGCATGACCGCGAGCATGAGCGGGAACATGGCGATGTGCAGGGCCATCATCAGCGCGTGGCCGGACATGACGCCCGCCAGCGTGAAGGGCGCGAGCACGACCACCGGCGCGAACATCGCGCCGACCATCTCCATCGTGCTGGCCCAGCCGTGGCGGCGGTACCGCATCCAGACGACCATGCCGACCGACATGTCGAAGGCCATCAGCAGGGCGGCGATCTCGGGCTGGCTGGCACTGGAGAGCTCGACGCCGAGCAGGGAGAGGAGCCCGGCGCGGGCCAGGCCCAGCACCAGCATGCCGGCGAACATCGCGATGATCATCTCGACGTAGTGCCAGAGGAAGCGTTTCATCGGAGCGTCCCTTCAGATACGGATACTGGGTGGGGGTATCTGGGCTCCATCCTGGAGGACGCGGGCGCCGCGCGCCAGTGTGTTCTCCGCACGTGATCTCATGACACATGTCATGCCGCCGAGCTGCCACAATTGCCGCGTGGCGGATGGTACGGGGCTGCTGAGCCTCCGCCGGTACACGTGGTGGACGCTGACCGGCGCGGTCGTGAGCGTGCTCGTCATCTTCGCGGGCGGCTGGGTCGTGCGCGGCGACGCGCCCGCGTGGTCCCGGCTCCTCGGCGGGGCGGCGCTCGCCGTCTCCACGGTGGCCGGCGTGGCGCTGCTGCGCCGCCGGCTGGCCGGGGGAGCGCGGGCCCACGCCACGCCGCGCGGATGGCTCGCCGCCGCGGCCGCGGGATCGGCGGTGGCCGGCGCGCTCCAGCTCGGCTCCGGCGAGTACGGGCGCTGGGCGGTCGCCCCGGCGATCACGGTGGCGGTCGCGGCGACGTTCCGGCCGGCGCGGGGACAGCGGTGGCTGCTGGGCGGGGCGACCGCGGCCGCGGCCGTACCCGGAACGGTTGTCGCCCTGCTCGCCGGCGACGGCGGCCCGCTCTACGCGGCGCTCTTCCCCGCGGGCCTCGTGCTCTTCACCGGCTGGACCACGCTCGGCCCGCTCTGGGCCTGGGACGTGGCCGGGCGGCTGCACGAGGCGCGGCGGCTCGCGGCCGAGCTGGCGGTCAAGGACGAGCGGCTGCGCTTCGCCGCCGACCTGCACGACATCCAGGGCCACCACCTCCAGGTCATCGCGCTCAAGAGCGAGCTGGCCGCGCGCCTCGCCGAGGCCGACCCGGCCCGCGCCGCCGGCGAGATGCGCGAGGTGCGGCGGCTGGCGAGCGACGCGCTCCAGGAGACCCGCGCGCTGGTGCAGGGCTACCGGCGTACGACGCTGGAGGAGGAGATCTCCAATGCCACGCGCGTGCTCGCGGCCGCCGACATCGACGCGCGGATGGACCTCGCGACCGCCCCGGCCGAGCTTTCCGCCACCGGCCGCCACCTGCTGGGGCTGGTGATGCGAGAGGCGACCACCAACGTGCTGCGGCACAGCCGGGCGGCCCGCGCCGACGTCCGGCTGCTGGTCGATGGCGGTCGGGCCCACCTTCGGGTACGCAACGACGGCGCGGCACCGGCGGCGGGCGGGGCACCGGGCACCGGCCTGGCCGCGCTCGCCGAGCGGCTGGTCGCGGCCGGCGGCGAGCTGACCTGGCGGCGCGACGGCGAGCGCTTCGAGGTGGCCGCGACCCTCCCGGTGGGGGCGCCGTGATCCGCCTGCTCATCGCCGACGACGAAGACCTGCTGCGGGGCGCGCTCGCCGCGCTGCTCGCCCTGGAGCCGGACATCGAGGTGGTCGCCGAGGCGGCCACCGCCACCGGCGCGGTGCGGCTGGCCCGCGAGCACCGGCCGGACATCGCCGTACTCGACCTGGAGATGCCCCCCACCGACGGGCTGCGCGCCGCCGAGGAGATCCGGGCCGCGCTGCCGACCCGGATCGTACTGGTCACGCGGCACGCCCGGCCGGCGGTGCTGCGGCGGGCGCTGGCGGTGGGGGTGAGCGGCTTCGTACCGAAGACCACCGAGGCGACCCGGCTCGCCGAGATCATCCGGGACGTGGCGGCCGGTCGCCGGTACGTCGACCCGGAGATCGCCGCCTCCGCGCTCACCGAGGACCCCTGCCCGCTCAGCGAGCGCGAGCTGGAGGTGCTCCGCGCGTCCCGCACCGGCGCCTCGGTCAACGAGATCGCCGCGCGGGTGCACCTCGCCCCGGGGACGGTCCGCAACTACCTCTCCGCCGCGATGACGAAGCTCGGCGCCAGCTCCCGCCACGCCGCCGCGCACAAAGCCTGGGAAGAGGGCTGGATCTAGTCCCTGTCGCCTCTGGCGGGCGGCCCGTTCCGGGCTGAAAATCGGTGTT
>NZ_JBHLUH010000018.1:0-9024 GCF_042433955.1 Phytohabitans kaempferiae
GCGGGTCAGCCGGCTCAGGTCACCGGTGGAGGCGACGACGACCGCGGCGGTGACGTGCGCCGGCGGCAGGTCGGGGCAGGCGAGCACGGTGACTCGCACGTGGCGGTCGTGGCCGTCCTCGTCGTACGGGGCCAGGAAAGCCGTGTGGGCCATCCCTTCGAGCTGGTCGGCGGCGACGCCGAGCAGCCGGGAGCCGGTGGCGAGCAGGGGATGGCCGGGCAGTCCGGGCAGGTGGTGCGTCTGGCCGTCCCGGGACAGGAGCACCCCGCCGATCGCGCCGTCGACCAGCCGGGCCGCGGCACTGATCGAGCGAAGGGGGTCGAGCGCGTTGGCGATCGTGGGCGCGAGGGCGCCGAGCAGGTCGCGGGCCGAGTCGGTGGGGTGGTGCGGGTTGTCGGTGTTGAGGCCGAGGATGCCCAGGTAGCGGCCGTCCGAAGTGGTCAGTGGCACGCCCATGCCCTCGCGGAAGCCGGCCGGCCGCAGATAGTCGACCCAGCCCGAGATCGTCTCCGGCGGCACCGGCAGGTCGCGCAGCCGCATCGGCGGGCCGCCGCGGTGCAGGCCGAGCATCTCGATTTCGTCGATGTGCTGTGGACTGTCCTGGTAGGACCGCACACGGTCGTCGTAACCCACGCTGACCAGCGAATGCTCAGCTCGGCGCTCCATGTCGAGCAGGTAGATCCGGGCGGCCTCGAAGGGCACCAGCCGCCGGATCGGGGCGAGCAGCGCTTCCGCCCGCTCCGCCACACCGGCGGGAGCGGCCGCGACTTTGGCCACCTCGGTGGCAATTTCGAGCGTTCCCGGGCGCATAGCTATAGTCGCCTTCCCCGCGCCAGTCAGCCCTCTTGGTCCAGGTGCCGGTTCCCTTTTTCCGCTCGGCCATGCCGATGAGATCGTCTTTCTTGATGTGGCCTGCCGCACATCCCGATGCAGTACTCAGAGGTGTCAGCAAATCACGTGGCGTGGTCGAATCCTATGGGCAGCGCATTTTTTTCCCGTCACCTTTTCCGTCGATCCCGAGGTGGATCAGGGTTGGTGGCCGGCCGCCCAACCGAACGACATCCGACATGTCCGCCTGGCATGGAGAAAACGCCTCGGTCAGCATGTGGTGCGCCTCCGGGCCACAGTCAGGCAGCCGTCTGCCCGCACGCTGGCGCCGCGGTCGAGGTCGGTCACTTCGCGGAAGGCGGAAAACATCACGGCCCGACCCGTCTCGCGCGAGCGCGTGAGGTGGGCCGGATCTGGGTAACTGTCCACAATGATCTGCTGACTGACTGTCACGAGTGGGTCGCTCCGCGATTCGACTAAATCGTGTAAGTCTCGCGCGGCCGGTGGCGTCACCGGCGAAAGAGGAGGGTGGATGCCGGAGAGGTCCCGCGTGACCATGGCGGATGTCGCCCGCGCCAGCGGCGTGTCCCGGGCGACGGTGAGCTTCGTGCTCAACGACACCGCCAACCAGAGCATCCCCGAGACGACCCGCGAGCGGGTCCGCCGCGCCGCCGCCGACCTCGGCTACGTGCCGCACTCCATCGCCCGCGCGCTTCGCGAGGGCGTGTCCCGGCTCGTCGTGCTCGAAGCCGGCGGGCTGCCCCCGGGCCACAGCCTGGAGAGCTTCGTGGAGGGACTGGAGGAGGAGCTGTCCACCACCGGGCACGGGCTGCTCGTCTCGTACGGCGGCCGGTCCCGCGCGATGCTCGACGCCGTCGCCCCGCGCGCGGTGGTCGACCTGCCCGCGCTCTACGCTGACGGCGGTCGGGCCGCGGCCATGACCCAGGTCGCGTACCTGCACGACCTCGGCCACCGCGCCGTCGCCGTCGCCGAGCCGGCCCGATCCGACCCGGTGACGGCGCTGCTCGCCGACCACGTGCGGGCGGCGGCGCGCGAGCTTCGGATGCCCGAGCCGCGGTCGCTGCCCGTCGACGATGCCGGCACCACGGGGGTACGGCTGCGCGCGCTCGCCCACGACCGCCAGGTGACCGCGGTCGCGGCGGTCACCGACGACCTGGCGCTCTGCGTGCTCGCGGCAATGGCCGACCTGGGACTGCGCGCGCCGGACGACCTCGCGGTGATCGGCTTCGACGAGACCCGCCACGGCGCGCTCTGGCGGCCGGCGCTCACCACCGTCCACATCGACGCCCGCGCGTACGGCCGGCGCGTCGCCCGCGCCACGCTGGGCCTGCCCGCCGGCGACGCCCAGCCCGCGCCGGCCCGGGTGGTCCGGCGCGCCACGGCGTGACGCCCGGAACACCGCGGCGACCGGTGGCGGCACGCCCAGCCCGTACGACGTGAAGGTGCGCACCATCCCGGCGAACCGACGGCGGGTCGGAAGGGGACCGACGGGCACGTGTGGGAGCGTTCCGACGCCTAGCATGTGCGTGTGCTCGTCCACCCCGAACCGACCACCGCGCCAGCGGCTTCGGAAGCGGCGGCGACCGGCCGGCGCCGGTCCGGGCGGAGGTGGCGCGCCGACCTCGCCGTGTTGCTCGGGCTGCTGGCGCTGGTCCCGGTGGTGCACAGCATCGGGCCGACGCTGCGCACGCCGTTCTGGCTCGATGAGTCGTGGGTCGCGATGTCGATGCGGGGCTCGCTGGGGGAGGCGTTCGACGTCACCGGCCCGACGCCGATCGGCTGGACGCTGCTGATGCGGCTGATCCCCGGCGACGGCGACGGCGGCGAGCGCCTGCGGCTGCTGCCGGCCGCGTTCCTGGCCGGCTCGGTGGTCGCCGGATACGCGCTCGGGCGGCTGCTCGGCTGGCAGCGGCGGGCCTACGCGGTGGTGGCCGGGCTGATGGGCGCCGCCGGCGCGTTGCTGCTCCCGGCCCAGCAGGTGCGGCACGACCTGAAGCAGTACACGGCGGATGGCGCGGTCGCGGTCGCGCTGCTGGCCCTCGCGGCGTGGGCGGAGGCGCGGTGGAGTTGGCGCCGGCTGACCACGGTCGCCGGCTGCGCGCTGCTCGCCATGTTCGTCAGCCACACGGCGCTGCTGGTCGGCGGCGGCGTGCTGGGCGCGTTCGTGGTGGTCGCGCTGGTCCGCCGGGCCTGGCGCGACCTGCTGAAGGCGGCGACCGTCGCGGTCGGCGGCTGGCTGGCCATGGGCGTCACCTACCTCACCGTCTCCAGTAAAGGCCAGATCGAGAGCCTGGAGGCGTACTGGGACGGCTACTTCCTCAACTTCGGCGACACCGTGAGCCTCCCCGACTACCTGGTCAACCGGCTCGACGGCCTGGGCGACCTGTTCGGCGTCCCGTGGCCGGCGTTCGCGGTGCTCGCCCTCGCCGGCGTCGTGACCATGGCGGTGACCGGGCGGCTCGTGGCCGCGCTCGCCACGGCGGCTCTGCCGGTCGGCATGGTGGTCGCCGGCTACCTGCACGCATATCCGGTGCTCGACCAGCGCACCTCGCACTTCCTGCTGGTCTCGATGGCGGTCAGCGCGGGGATCGGGGTCGCCGGGGCGGCCCGGCTGGTCGCCCGCCTGATCAGGCGGTGGCAGGTGGCGACCACCACGGTCCTCGCCGGCGCGACCGTGCTCGCCTTCGTGCTGGCCAACACCGCCTGGCTGCGCTACTACGCGCCGCCCGGCATCTACCCCCGCCATCCCCAGACGTTCGCCGTCGGCGCGATGCGCTACGACGTGCGCGACCAGGTGCGATACGTCGAGCGAAACCGGCGCCCCGGCGACGCTGTGGTGGTCAGCGCCTGGGCCAACTTCGGGTTCGCGTACTACTGGCAGCCCGACGAGCCCACCTTCGTGCGGGACGAGCGGTTCGGCAACGGCTGGGGCACCCGGTACGACGAGGAGGCCACGCGGATCGTGGTCGCCACCGACCGCACCCGTCCGGCGATCCGGCAGGCGCTCGACCGCGCCGCGCAGCTGGCCGGGCCCGGCGGGCGGGTCTGGATCGTCCGCACGCACCTGGCCCGGCTCGAGGTGTTCGCCTGGGACGCCATGCTCCGGGGCCGCCAGGTGACCTGGCTCGACGTCGGCCCCGAGCCGCTCGGCCTGCTCACCGTGCCGGCCGGGGCGAGCCCGGGCTGAGCCCCGTCAGGGCACGCCGACGGCGTTCCGGATCGCGGCGAGGTCGTCGGCGGCCCGCTGGCCCGCGGCGACCAGCCGGCCGCGCAGGTCGTCCAGCTCGGCGGCGGCCCGCCCGGCGCGCTGCTCGGCGCTGTTGACGTTGGCCGCCAGGCGCTCCTGCCGTTCGGCGTTGCGCTGGCGCCCCTGCCACCACCGCACCGCACCGGTGAGCAGCAGCACGGCGCCGGCGAGCGTGGCGATCACAGCCAGGGCGTTGGGCCAGGCGACCAGGCTCACGCAGAGCAGCGCACCGGCGGCGAGGCAGGCGATGGCCGCCTTGTCCGGCACCGGCTCGCCGGCGTACCGGGCGGCGAGCGCGTCCCGCACCGCGTCGAGCCCCTGCGGGGTCGTGCCGGCGCGCACGCGTACGGCCGTGCGCTCGATCGCCGTGGTCGCCTCGCGGGGCGGGTCGGTGGCGGCCTCGGTGGCCAGCCGCTCCGCCGCGGGCAGCAGCCAGCGGGCGCTGGCCGTGCGGGCCATCCGGGCCAGCGGCGAGCCGTCCGGCAGGAACGCGTCGTCGAGCAGCAGCTCCAGCGGCGGCTTGAGCGGGGCAGCCCACTGCTCGACGTCGGTGTACTCCCGGTCTTCGATGACCGCCCGCAGCTCGGCGGAGCGGCGCAGCAGCGGTGCCTCCTCGTCCGTACCCTCGTCGACCAGAGCCCGGAGCACGGCGGCGAGTGAGTACGGGTCGGGGCTGTCGGTGGCCGCCTCGGGGGCCGCCGGGCCGCCGGTGCCGGCGCAGAGTTCGCGGAGCGCGGCCAGCCGCGCGCCGGCGGCGAGCGCCTTCTCCGCGTCCGGCACCGGCTCCAAAATGGACTGCGGGCGGGTCACGGTCGCCGGGAGCGTGCCGATCCGCGCCCGCCACGCCTCGGCGGTCGTCCGCTCCCGCTCCGGGTCGACCCCGTCGACCAGCCCGGCCAGCCGCTTGCCCACCAGCGCCAGGCCGTCCGGGCCGAACACGCCCGCCGCGGCCGAGGTCCACAGCGCGCGCACCGCCCGGGTCACCGGCTCGCCGGCCGGCAGCGGGCCCAGAGCCTTGGGCAGCCACGCCGCGCTCAGGTCCGCGCGCCCGGCCGCCGTCGCGGTCAGGGTGATGAGCAGCGCGGTACGCCCGGCGTCCCGCTCCAGCGCGAGCGTGAGCGGCTCCTCCGCGTCTTCGTCCCGCAGCAGCGCGCCGAGCGCGGTCGCCGCCGGGGCGAGCCAGTAGCCGGGCACGTCGGCGAAGCCCGCGGCCGGTGGCGGCTGGTCCTGGCTCGCCGCGGCCACGAGCAGGCGGGTGCGGTGGCGCACGAGGGCCGGCGGGTCGAACATCGCCAGTGTCACCCGCAGGTCGCTCAGCTCCACGAACGCGTCGAACGAGCGGATCAGGCGGGACAGCCGCGCCTCCACCGAGCCCTGGAGCTTGCTCAGCTCGGAGCGGAGCCGGCTGCTCTCCCGCTGCTGCGTGTACAGAGAGGAGCTGAGCGACGACACCTCGTCACCCAGTGAGCGGATCGCCCGCTGCTGGCGGTAGTCCTGCCAGTTGTCGGACATCAACCAGTCGGTGAATGCGCTGCCGTCTGTCACGACGATCACCCTAGGACGCGCTGTCGAGCCGCGCTCAGGGCGTCACCTCGCTGACCACCTCCACCGCGCCGGCTCCGGGGTCATGCGGTGGCCAGGTCGTCGGCGGTGTGGCCGCGCAACGCGGCGATCGGCGCATCGTCGGCGATGGAGGAGACCACGTACCACTCCAGGGGGCCGCCGGAGGCATCCGGGGAAGCCCGGCGCAGGGGGCGGGCGCCCGGCCCACCCCCTGCTGATTGAGCCGTCAGGTGGTGCAGCGGGCGCCGTTCAGCGTCCAGGCCGTCGGCGGCTGGTTGGTGCCGCCGTGCGTGCCCTGGAAGCCGAACGACGCGGTGCCACCGACCGGGATCGTGCCGTTGTGGCCCGCGTTCCGGGCGGTCACCGTCGACCCGCTCTGCGTCAGCGTGGCGTTCCAGCTGTTGGTGACGTGCTGGCCGTTGGCGAACGTGAACGTCAGCGTCCAGCCGTTGACCGTGGCACCACCGGTGTTCGTGATGGTCACGTCACCGGTGAAGCCGTTGCCCCACGAGTTCGCCGTGTACGCGACCCGGCACGAGGAGGTGCCGCCGGTCGGCGGAGGGCTGGTCGGCGGGGCGCTGGTCGGGGGAGCGGTCGTGGGCGGAGCCGTCGTCACCGGGGGAGTCGTGGGCGGCGCGGTGGTGGCCGGCGGCGTGGTCGGGTTGGTGCCGCCGGTGATGGCCAACTCGTCGGTGGTGAACGTGCCGTGCGGCGGGTTGATGTCCGCCTCGCCACCGCCGCCGTCACAGCTCCGGCTGGGGTTGAACATCAGGTACGTGCCGGAGTTGCAGGAGCCGCCGGTCGGACCGTGCGGTGGCTCGGCGTCGCCGCCGACGACCGCCGTACCGCCGATGGTGACTCCACCTTGGATGATCGCGTTGCCCTTCACGACCGCGTTGCCGGTGACCGTGCCGCCGTTGACCCAGGCGAGGTCCTCGATGCGGGCGTTGTTGGTGACCGATCCACTGAGGACAGCCGCGCGCGGGCCGACGTACGCGGTCGAGGCGACGTTGGCGTTGCCGGAGACCCAGCCGCCACCGTTGGAGTGCCAGCGTCCGCCGTTGGTCGCGGCCGGCTTCTGGTATCCCGGTTCGTGGCCGGACGGGATCGCCCCGGAGATGCGGAACTCGTACGGGTAGCGGCGGTTCTTCGGCCAGCCGTCGAGGAACGCGTACTTCGGTACGACGCTGGCCGGCGTGCCGGTGACGACCAGGAAGACCTGGCTCTCGCCGGGCTGCGTCTGGAAGCTGATCTGCCCGGACGTGCCCTGGGTCAGCGGCCCGTACCGAGGCGTGCCGTTGCGCACCGCCACGAAGCCGAACGTCCAGCCGGTCGCGCCGGTCTCCGCGTGCCCCTTGAGGTGCAGGCGGATCAGCGCGCCGTCGCTGTCGGGCACGAGCTGGATCTTGTTGTACCCGTAGTCGGAGGGAGCCATCGCCGAGGGGATGCGGTAGTGGCGGGCGTTCGCGTTGACCGCCTCGACCGGCACGCCCTTGTACGCGTTGAGGAAGCCGGCGCCGTACACGCTGTTGATGAACGGCATGAAGTCGGCCCGGTTGGAGTAGTCCCACGTCACGTTCCGCTGCGCGTACTCGCCGATGCGCCGGTTGAGCTCCGCCTGCGTGATGCCGGTGATCCGCCGGTACACCTCCAGCGGATGCTCGGTGTTGCGCGCCTCGTTCCAGATGCGGTTGAACATCGCGATTCCGTCGCGGTCCTTGATGTACTGCAACAGCATCCAGGCGCCGTAGTGGTGGCGGGACGAGGAGTAGTACAGGTTTTCGGTGCGCAGCCAGCGGGTCAGGTCACCGGCGGCGGTGCGCGGGTACACCTGCATCGCCATGAACTCGGCGCTCGCCTCCCAGAACGTACCGGAGGAGGCGTGCGTGAAGCCCATCCCGGAGCGTCCCAGGAACGTGTAGTTCTGGAACACGTGGCCCAGCTCGTGCGCCAGTCCCCAGGAGCCGGGCTGCGCGGCGGCGGGGGCGATGTTGATGACGCCGACCCGGCCGTCGGTCGAGCCGCCGGTGGCCCAGGCGTCGAGGGCGGTGCGGTTCCAGGTGCGGGTGACGATGACGATGATCTTGTGTTGGGCCAGCAGCCCGGTCTCCGTCGTGAACCGCATCGTGTTGATGTAGAAGGAGTAGAGGTTCTCCAACTGGCTGAGGATGTTGTCCGGGTCGAAGCGGTACTCGCCCGGCGCGGTCAGCGGGTTCGTGCCGGAGCGCTCACCCCAGAGCAGGATGAAGTTGGTCGACTCTCTGGTGCGGTTCTGCGCCCAGGGCACCTCTCCGGTGCTCACCCAGCGCTCGGGTATCCAGACGGTCTTGGCGGCGGCCTCCGCCGGCGAGGTGAGCTGCGGTACGAGCACCGGTGTCACGCCGAGTGTGACCAGTGCCAGTGCGGCCAGCCAGCGACGCCACTTGGGGCGAGGTTTCATCGGGCATCCCTACGTGTCGAGACAGGTAACGGGAAGGCCTCCTTGATCCCTGCCCGGAAAGGATGCGCAAATGGGGCCCAGCCACCACATGGTGGATGCGCGACACCGGCGTGTCAAGCGATTGATCTCGATACTCCGAGATAGTTGCATCCCCATACTTAAGTGGCTATCTTGAGGCGCGAAGCGGCTCCCGGGCGACCGCCTCGCCATGTTCCTCTGCCACCGGGAGCCCTCCATGCGCTTCGCGCGTCCACGTTCTCTCCTCGCCGCCGGGGCCGTCTGCGTCGTCGGCGCGGTCGGCGCGGTCACCGTCGTGACCTCGGCGTCCGCCGCCGCCGGCTGCGCGGTCACCTACCGGGTCGGGTCGCAGTGGCCCGGCGGTTTCAGCGGCAGCGTCGACCTCACCAACCTCGGCGACCCGCTCAACGGCTGGACCCTGACCTGGTCGTTCACCGCAGGGCAGCAGGTCAGCCAGGGCTGGAACGCGGTCTTCAGCCAGAGCGGCGCCCAGGTCACCGCGCGCAACCAGACCTGGAACGCCGGGCTCGGCACCGGCGCCGTCGTCAACCTCGGCTTCAACGGGTCGTGGAACAACTCCGCGAATCCGGCGCCGACGAGCTTCGCGCTCAACGGGGTCGCCTGCACCGGCTCGACCACGCCGACGACCGCGCCGACCACGACGAGCGTGCCGACGACGGCACCGCCGACCACCCCGCCGCCGACCACGCCGCCGACCACGACCGGCCCGCCGCGTACCTTCACGAATCCGATCAAGTTGCGTGGTCCGGATCCGTGGTTGACGCATTACAACGGCTACTACTACCTGGCCACGACGACGTGGAACAACACGATCACGATGCGGCGTTCGCGGACGTTGGGGGGTTTGGCGTCCGCGCCGGACACGTTGTTGTTCACGCTGACCCGG
>NZ_JBHLUH010000019.1:0-3196 GCF_042433955.1 Phytohabitans kaempferiae
GCGGGTCAGCCGGCTCAGGTCACCGGTGGAGGCGACGACGACCGCGGCGGTGACGTGTGCCGGCGGCAGGTCGGGGCCGGCGAGCACGGAACAGCGGCATCGCGGCATGGCCATGGCGGCCGGCGACGGCGTCCAAGCCGCCGACCTGCTGCGGCCTGCACAAGAGCAGGCAGGGACCGGCTGAATTCATGGATCGGGTCCCGGTGAACCAACCGGGGCGACGCCGAGGCAACGGATGAATACGTGACTACGGGGCGGCGAAGGTCTACTTCACCCGAGTGGAAAGGAAGCGCCCTGCTGACACGTAGCCGAGGCCCTGCCCGCCGGCCGCGGTGGTCACAGCGCCGCCTGCCACTACCGGCTCCGGTTCGGCGACCCGGTCCGCGGCCGCCGCCGGCGTCGAGGCGGCGGGGGTGGCCGGTGGTAGCGCCTGGGGCGCAGCGGCGACCGTCAGCGCACGGATCAGCAGGCCCATGTCGATCGGCGGCAGGTCGGTTGCAGCGAGCCCGCCGCCAGCGGCCGCCCGCACGCTCAGCTCAGTGATGCGGGCCTGACCAGTCGACGTATCCACCCGTACCGTCGTCAACGCGTCATCGGCGCCCGTCGTAGCGTTGTCCGGCGTGATCGTGATGACGAACCTACTCATGAAGCCTCCTCATTGGACGGCAATGCTCTTCCCACGACGGGTCGCGCCACCTCACACGACCATGCGCCATGTCAGCGTTGAGACGGACGAGCCTCCATCGATCGATAACCAAGAAACTACATTTAGATCGGTCACGCTGCGCAGCCAAGGCCAGCCGAGGTACGTGGCTCAGCCACATCGGACATCGCGATCTGACGCCCAAGGCTTCACCTTGCACCAAAGCCGAAGACGGACGACGCAGCGGAATCCCACTGGCTGGTGGAGGAGTTGGCGGCCTGTCCTTGTCGGGTGGCCCGGGCAAAGCAACTGTCACGACAAGCCAACAATTGGAACACACAGCGCTAGTCCGACCCCGCCGCCGAGTAACCAACCCTAATCAGGAAGCCCGACAGCGCGTCGCTGAACTCGTCTGGACGTTCCATCATCAGAAACGGGCCGGTACCGTCGATCTGTCTTGATTCGTAGTTCGAGAGCGAGGATCGTACGAGCACCTCATCGGGAAGCTTCGACGAGGCTCCGTAGATCGCCAGCGCAGGTACGTCGGATTGGGGGTATCGGCGTCCGCGTTCGCGCATTTTAGCCGACCGGATGGCTATCGCCGTCTCCTCGGGTGTCGCCAGCGCCACGGTTAGGAGCTTGGATCGCACGTCATCGGGAGTGTCGGGTGTGAACTTGCTGCGCACGATCATCTCTCGCGCCGCCTCGTCGAGCGCACCAGTGTTCCACCCTGGATTCATCTGAGGCATCGTGCGCGGGTCCAGATCGCCCTCCACACCAACCAGAGCAGCAGCCCGCAAAGGATGGAGGCGGGCGTACAGGCTGACAATCGTGGCGCCCATGGCGTGCCCAACCAGCGCGACGCGATCCGCTCTTGCAGCAGCCCTGACCGAATCGACTGCAGCGACATAGTTCTCAAAGTCTGCCCTCGCCTGCATCGCATGAGAGCGACCGTGACCCGGAAGATCAAGCGTGATGACGCGGAAGGTCTCCGCTAGGACATCGACCTGCGCGTCCCAGATCGTGTGGTCGCACATGCCGCCATGAACGAGTAGCAGCGCCGGCCCGTTTCCGTGCTCCGTCCAGTAACCGACCTCCATCGTGTCTATCGGCACCCATCGTGGTCAGTCTTCGACGCGGGCGGTACCGCAACAGGCCGGTTCAAGTTGAGGAGTGCAGCTGTTGTCATACGCGACTGGGTTTGTACTTGACCAACTCGTGCCATCAGGAACCGCCTGGATCACGGTTCGGGCGAGCTAGCGCTGCGTTCGCGACGACGAGGTCTTCCCAGGACATTCCCGTGCTCTTGAAGACGTAGGGACAGCCCGCTGGAATCGGAACTGCGGCGGACACTACCGATGCCAGCGAAACGATGTCATGCGGGTCGAGCGCGCCCTCATCGATCGCTTGGATGATGTCGCCCGCCTCGCGTCTACTCGTCTCGACATCTTCAACTACCACGAGCGACCTACGAAGAAGGCCGGAAGGGAGTTCACGCGCTCCCGGTTCATGTGAGCCCACTGCAATCACGACGGGTTGGAGTCCAACGTGTAAGTCGTCAAACAACGGTTCGCGCGCCGTCGTGGCAGCGACGACAACGTCTGCCGTCTGCAGTCGATCGCGGAGTTCTGCGCTGTCGGAGGACAGGCAGAGGGCATCTTGATCGCCGAGCCGCTCATTCTCGGAAACCACGCCCCGAACCGCGACAGTCAAGCTCGCGATTCCAAAAGGAAGCGTCGAACTCAGCGCATCAATGTGAGCTAGAGCTTGGGGCCCTGACCCGAAGACCACGACGTTGGCTCCTGTCTGGAGCCGGGGCAGCGCCGGCCGGATTGCTGCCATGGAGACGGCTGCCGTGCGGATCCTGGTTAGTTCAGTTCCATCGAGCATCGCGGTCAGGGCCAAGCTGTCCGCGTCGAATACGAGATACGTTGCTTGAATCCTGAGGGCGCCCCTGTCAGGCACGCCGTCGGCCACCATCGCGACTTTGAGGCCGATACGCGAATGGTCTTCGGAAGGCATCAACAACGCGTGACCGTTGCGGAGTCGAACCGCTGAACGCGGGATGTCAGCTGCCGGGTCAAGACCGTCGCGGATCGCATCTTCTATCGCCCGGACCGCATCCTCCATTTTGAGCGTAGCCGCGAGTTCGGCACCGTCCACGAACTGAACATTGCGCGGCCTCATCGCAACACGAAGCCGGGAACGAGAGGATCCCTCTGGTCAACTGTGAACTCTGACGTCCCCGTCTTGTATGCCATGCCGCTAATGCGAGGGAGGACGGCGGGGTACCCGTCAGCAACGGTTCGGTCCACAGCTACGCATTCGAACTTGGAACCCACTATCGATTCGTTGATCAGCGTTTGCTCAAGAGCCAACTGATCTCTTGCTACGAGGGTAGCCACGCGAGCACACGATCCAGACCCGCAAGGGGAGCGATCTACCTCGCCATCAGCGAACACAGTTACGTTCCGCTGCACTAGGGCAGGTCCGCTGTTACCCACGGCCCCGGCGTTGTTCGGGAGTGTCCGGTTTGATCATGATTTGTTAGAT
>NZ_JBHLUH010000020.1:0-98034 GCF_042433955.1 Phytohabitans kaempferiae
TGTCCCGGGCCGCCGGGCCTCGCAGAACTCATGCTGGACCTCAAAGGGCGAGCGAGCGGGGCGATGGCCCGGCGGTCACCGGTGCGCCCAACCCATGACCGGATCGAGCGAAACAAGGGTGCACCAATGAGCCTGCTCACCAAGAACGGCGCGGCGGCGGACACCGGGACGGCACCCAAGGTGCGCCGCCGCCGTGCCCTCCTCGGCTCCGCCACCGACATCACGGCGATCCTGGTCGTGATCGTCGCGCTCTTCGCGATCCTCGACTTCGACGCCTTCTTCACCACGGCCAACCTCACCAACGTGCTGATCGGCGCCTCGCTGCTGATCGTGATGGCGGTCGGCGCGACGTTCGTACTGATCACCGGCGGCGTCGACCTCTCCGTCGGCTCGGTACTCGTCTTCTCCGGGGTCATGGCCGGCGAGGTGATGAAGGCGATGGGCGGGCAGGGCTGGGCCGCCAGCCTGGTCGGCATCGCCGTGAGCCTCGCCTCCGGCGCCGCCTGGGGCCTGGTCAACGGCTTGGTCGTGACGAAGCTGCGCGTACCGCCGCTGATCGCCACACTCGGCTCGTTCGGCGCGGCGCAGGGCCTGGCCCAGGTCATCACCAACGGCAACGACCTCAAGGACATCCCCAACGAGCTCGTCGACACCCTCGGCGTCGGGCGGGTCGCGGGCCTGCCATGGCTGGTCATCGTGGCCCTCGCGGTCGCGCTGGTCGGCGGGCTGGTGCTGGCCCTTACCCGGTACGGGCGCCGCACGTACGCCATCGGCTCCAACGCCGAGGCCGCCCGCCGCGCCGGCATCGGCGTGAACCGGCATCTGATCAGCGTCTACACGCTGGCCGGGCTGCTGGCCGGGCTCGCCGGCATCATGAGCTACGCCCAGTTCGGCTCCACCACGCTCAGCGGCCACGCCACCGACAACCTCGCGGTGATCGCCGCGGTCGTCATCGGCGGCACCAGCCTCTTCGGCGGCATCGGCACGATGTTCGGCACGCTCGTCGGCACGATGATCCCCGCCGTGCTCGCCAACGGCCTGGTGATCGTCGGCCTCAACTCCTTCTGGCGCGACTTCGCCGTCGGCGTCGTGCTCGTCGCCGCCGTCTACCTCGACCAACTGCGAAGGCGGGCCAGAACCGCCCGCTGACGCCGCGCTCCACCGACCGCGCCAGCTCCCGGGCATCGAGCGAGAGCGGGCCGCGCAGACCCCATGAAAAGCACGACCGAGAGGACCTCACGATGCGCCACATAGGCAAACGCCACGCGTTCGGGGCCGCCGCGGCGGCGGCGCTGCTTGCCCTGACCACGACCGCCTGCGGTGACGACGGCGACAGCGGCGGCAGCGGTGCCGCCGGCGACAGCTTCGAGATCGCGTTCATCCCCGGCGTCGCCAACGACGCGTACTACGGCTCGGTCGCCTGCGGCATCCAGGCGGTCGCCGCCCGCTCCGGCTCCACCGTGGACGTGCAGGCGCCGAAGTCGTTCAGCCCGACCGACCAGATCCCGATCCTGCAGGCGGTCATCGCCAAGAAGCCGGACGTCATCATCATCGCGCCGACCGACAGCAAGGCCCTCTACGCGCCGCTGCGCCAGGCCACCAGCCAGGGCATCAAGGTGGTGCTCGTGGACACGACGCTGGAGGACCCGTCGCTGGCCGAGTCGGAGGTCACCTCCGACAACGTCGAGGCCGGCAAGGTCGCCGCCGAGAAGCTCGTCGAGCTGCTGGGCGGCAGGACCGGCTCGGTGCTCACCGTCAACCTCTCCGCCGGCGTCACCACCACCGACGACCGGGAGAAGGGCTTCGCCGAGGGGATCGAGGCCGCCTCCGGCCTCAAGTACCTCGGGCAGCAGTTCTCCAACAACAGCGTGCAGACCGCCTCGTCGATCGTCTCCGCGACGCTCGCCGCGAACTCCGACCTGACCGGCATCTTCTCCACCGCCGCCTTCAACACCGAGGGCGCCGTCGCCGCGCTCAAGTCGGCCAACGCGACCAGCCGCGTGACGATCGTCGGCTTCAACGCCAACCCGCCCGGCGTCCAGCAGATCGAGGACGGCACGGTCGCCGCGCAGGTGGTGCTCAAGCCGTACGACGAGGGCGTGGCCGCGGCCGAGCAGGCGGTCAACGCGCTCACCGGCGAGCCGGTGACCAAGCAGATCTCCACCGGCGCGCTGGTCGCGACGAAGGACAACCTGCAGACCCCTGAGGTGCAGAAGTACCTCTACAGCTTCGACTGCCCGGCGGCCTGACCGCCGCGCTTCCCGGAAGGCAGGACATGGACTCCCGTACCGGTAAGAAGATCCGGCTCGGCCGGCTGCTCGACCCGCGTACCGGCAAGGCGGTCGTGGTGGCGGCCTCGCACGGCGTGATGAGCGGGCCGCCGGCGGGGCTGGCCACGCGCGCGGAGATCGGCGCGGTGTTCGGCCAGCTCGGCGCCGCGGACGGGGTGATGGTCAGCCCGGGGATGCTGCCGCTGGTCGAAGACTTCTTCGTCGGCCGTGGCCGCCCCGCGCTGGTCCTCCACCTCGACTGGAAGAACCACGGCCGCAAGCTCTACACGCCCGGCGCGGACGGCCGCGGCGAGGGCGTGCTGGCCCAGCTCGCCTCGCTGGAGGAGGTGGCCGCCGCGGGCGTAGACGCGGTCATGACGTACCTCTACATCGGACAGCGCGACACCGCGCTGGAGCGGGCCGAGATCGAGCGCAACGCGCGGATCGTGCGGGACGCCGCCCGGGTCGGCGTCGCGGTGATCATCGAGCCCCGCTCGGCGCTGGAGCACGAGGGCGGCGCCGCCCTCAGCACCGAAGTGCTCAGCCTGTACTGCAGGATCTCCGCGGACATCGGCGCCGATCTGGTTAAGGTCGTCTGGAACGGCTCGGTGGAGGCGTTCAGCCCGGTCGCGCAGACCTGCTTCGCCCCGATCCTGGTGGCCGGCGGCCCGGGCGGTGACGACCCGGCCAGCACGCTCCGGCTCGCGGCCGACTCGATCGCCGCCGGCGCCGCGGGCGTCATGTTCGGCCGGCGGGTCTTCCGCGCCGAAGACCCGGCCGAGGTGCTCGCCGGCCTGCGCGCCGTCACCCACGACGGCGTGTCGGCCGAGCGTGCCCTCGCCAGGAGCTGAGAGGGGCACCGGATGTTGCTGATCGTGGGCGAGGCGATCGTCGTGTACCAGCGCGACCTCGGCCCGGGCGGGTCGGTGCCGGACCCGCCGTACGCCGGGCCGTGGCCCAGCGGCGCACCGGCGATCACCGCGTACGTCGCCGCCCGGCTCGGCGTGCCCACGTCCTTCGTCGGCGGCGTCGGCCGCGACCCGCACGGGCAGGTGATGCGGGACGGGCTCGGTGCCGGCGGCGTCGACCTCGGCCACCTGGTCGAGGTCGCGGAGGCGCCGACCGCCACCGCCCACATCACGTACCGGGGCGAGGGCCACCGCGAGTTCGAGTTCGCCGTCGCCGGTACGGCCGCGACCCGGGTCACCGAGGCCGACCTGGGCGACCTGCCCGAGCGGGCCACCTGGCTGCACCTGTCCGGCTCGGCGCTCCTCTTCGGGCCGCCGCTGGCGCGGACCGCCCTCGCCGCGCTCGACCGGGCCCGCCGCGCCGGCGCGCGCGTCTCCGTGGACCCCAACGTGCGCGCCGAGTCGATGTCCCCGCAGGCCGCTCGGGCGCTGCTCGGCGTACTCCCCCTCGCCCACGTGCTGCTGCCCAGCGAGGGCGAGCTGGAGGCGCTCGGCGCGGACGTCGACGCCCTGCTCGCGGCCGGCGCCACGATCTGCACCACGCACGGGCCGGGCGGCACGCTGGTGCGGGACGGCACCGGCACCGCCACCGTCCCGGCCGTCGAGGTCGAGGCGGTCGACACCGACGGCGCCGGCGACTCGTTCGCCGCCGGCTTCATCGCCGCCTCGCTGGCCGGTGCCGACCCCCGGGCCGCCGCCCGCGCCGGCGCCGCGGTGGCCGCGCAGGCGATCCAGGTACCCGGGCCGATGAGCGTCCGGCCCAGCCTGACCCTGCCCGCGCCCCGATGACGCTGCTCTGCGTCAGCCTGGCGCCCTCGCTCGACCGGTACGCCTGGCTGCCCGCCCTGCGGGTCGGGGGCATCAACCGGCCGCGCGAGGTGCTGTCCCGGGCCGGCGGCAAGGGGCTCAACGTGGCCCGCGCCGCCACCGGGCTCGGCGTACCGGCCCGCGCGGTCGCGCTCGTCGGCGGCCCCACCGGCGACGCCCTGCGCGCGCACGCCGCCGGGCTCGACGTGTCCTGGGTGGACAGTGGCGTGGAGACCCGCCAGTGCCAGTGCCTGCTCGACGAGGGCAGCGGCGTCCTGACCCAGGTGTACGAGCCGGTCCGCCCGGTGCCCGCCGAGCGCTGGCCGGCCATCCGCGCGGCCGTGGCGCGGGAGATCGACGGGCTCGGCGCCGGCGCGGTGGTGGCCCTCTCCGGGCGCGTACCGCCAGGGCTGCCCGCCACCGCGCTCGCCGAGCTGGTCGACCACGCCGCCGCCCGCGGCCTGCCGGTGCTGGTCGACGCGGACGGCCCGGCGCTGGTCGCCGCGCTTGCCGCCCGCCCCGACCTGGTCAAGGTGAACGAGCACGAGGCGGCCGACGCGACCGGCACCACCGCCGGTGACTGGGCCGCCGCGGCTGCCCTCCAGGCGCTCGGCGCCCGCGCCGTCGTGGTCACCGCCGGGTCGGACGGCGCCCGCTACCTCGGCCCCGACGGCCAGCGCGTCGCGGTCACCCATCCGCCGCTGCCCGGCGCCCTCCCGGTCGGCAGCGGGGACGCGTTCCTCGCCGGCCTCGCCGCGGCCCGGCTCGCCGGCTCCGGCGTGCTCGCCGGCCTGCGCCTCGCCGCCGCGGCGGCCCGCGCCAACGCCCGCCACCTGACCGCCGGCGACATCACGCGGGCGGACGTGGACGCCGAACTCGCCGATGTCCACGCCGGCTGAACCCGCCCGCGCCGGGCCGGGTGCAGGTTGGTGGAAACCGGCCAGCGGTCCGGCAGGATGGTCGCGTGCCGTTCACCGGTAGCCACCCCGCCGCCGTGCTCCCCCTGACGCGGTCCGGCCTGTTGCCGTCCGCCCTGGTGATCGGCAGCCTGGTGCCCGACCTGCCCTACTACCTCCCCACGCCGGTACGCGGCGCGACCACGCACACGCTCGCCGCCGCGGTCAGCGTCGACGTGCTGCTCGGCCTCGTGGTGTTCGCGGTGTGGCACGCGCTGCTCGCCCCGTTCGCCATCGCCATCGGCCCGAGGGCGGTGCGCGACCGCCTCCGCCCGCCGGCTCCCCGGCCGTCCGGGCTGGCCCGCCGCGCGGTCTGGCCGCTGCGGCTGCTCGTCTCGCTGGCGGTCGGCGCCGCCACACATGTCGTGTGGGACTCCTTCACGCACCAGGGGCGGTGGGGTCCGGCGCACATCGGCTGGCTCGCGCAGTCGCACGCCGGTCTGCCCGGCTATCGCTGGGCGCAGTACGCCAGCGGCGTCGTCGGCGCGGCCGCGCTCGCGCTCTGGCTGGCCCGCTGGTGGCGCGCCAACCCGCCCACCGCCGCTTCGCGCGGCCGGCGCCCGGTGCGCCGAGCCGTGGCGGTCGCGAGCTGGGCCCTGATCCTCTCGGCCACCGCCGTGGTCGGCCTGCTCGCCGCGCTGCGCCCGCTGGCCGACGCCGACCTGCGCGTCGCGGTGTTCCTGGCGATCACACGCGGCGGCGGAGCCGGGATCGCGGCCGCCCTCCTCTGCGCGGCGACCGTCGCCGTCGTGGCCCGCCGGCCGCCCCGGTCGCCCGGGGCGCTCCCGGGGACATAGCCCCCGCTCTTCCCACAGCCTCACCCCTCGCGTCCACCAGCTCTGCCCTGACCGCCGGCCGCACACCTACCAAGATCCCGACAATTTCCCCGTCTTTGTCGCCTCCCGCTGCGGACGAGGCAGCAAAGTCCCCGATATTGCTGTCACGCGCCGCCGGTCGCACCCCGGCCACGCACGCCGCAGCGCCGATCGCGAGGGGCGGCCGCGGGAGCGATCTGGAGCCAACGCCACTCGGCTGTGACGTGCGCATTCCCCGGGACCGCGCGGAGTGCCTGGAACGGCCGGCTCCCTCGGGCGCGCATGGATTTTCCCTGCTCACATGGGGGTCCAGGATGCGCCCGGCCTCATGATCAACTTAAGCTGGGCGGCATTGCCCCAGGTCCCCCGGCTACCGCAGACGGGCGCCCGCCCGATCGTCCGCGCGCGGAGTGAACCGCGCGCGGACGAGCCTCAGCCGCGACGGGCGGGCGCCCGTCCGGGTCGCCCACGCACGGCCAGGCGCCGCGCGCGGGCGAGTCCTCAGCTGGTCGGGAAGTTGTCGGCGGTCATGATGCGACCGCGGATGAACTGACCGGACGGCTTCAGCACGCCGGTGCCGGTGTAGTTGCCGCGCGCGCACGTGCCGGGCAGCAGTGCCGCGCTGCTCTCCTCGTGGTCGGAGAAGGTCCAGTTCGCGTAGCTGATCTTCAGGGAGTCGAGCAGGTCGAGCCAGGTCGCGCTGCTCGCCTGGTCGAACGGCCCGCTGCCGGTGTAGTCGACCGTGCCGAACTCGGTGACGAAGAGCGGGATCCGGCTCGCCGCCCGGCTCACCGCCGCCCGGTAGTTGTCGCGGTGCGAGGCGGCGTAGAAGTGGAACGCGTACATGACGTTGCTGGCGTTGACCGGGTTGTTGACGACCTCGGTCTCGTTGCCGCCCTCGGAGACGCCCAGCGACGACCAGGCGCGCGTACCGACGATCACGATGCCGTCCGGGTCGTTCGCGCGGATCACCGGGATGACCTGCTCGGCGTAGCTCTTGATGGAGGCCCAGCTCACCCCGTTCGGCTCGTTCGCGATCTCGTAGATGACGTTCTTCTTGTCGGCGTGGCGGGCCGAGACGGCGGCGAAGAAGGTCTTGGCGCGATCGAGGTTGAAGTGCGGGTCGCCCGGCGTGAGGATGTGGAAGTCGATCAGCGCGTACAGGCCGCGGGCGGTCGCCATGTCCACCAGGTTGTTGACCTGGTTGGTGAAGGCGGTCGGGTTGGTCTCGTACCCCTGCTCCTGCACGTACATCGAGATGCGGAAGAGGTCAGCCTTCCAGTCGTTGGCCAGCGCGTCGAGCGAGGCGTTGTTGTAGCAGCTGCCGAACCACTGGATGCCGTGCGTGCTCATGCCCCGCAGCTGGATCGGCCGGTTGTACTGGTTGCACAGGTTGACGCCGCAGACCCGCAGCTGGCCGTTGATCGCGACCGGGGTCGTGCCGGTCGGAGGCGGCGGCGAGGTGGGCGGATTGCTCGTGGGCGGGCTGGTGGTGGGGTTCCCCGTCGGGGTACCGGTCGTCGGCGCGACCGAGCCGGTGCAGGTGGTCCCGTTGAGCGTGAAGCTCGCCGGTACGGGGTTGGCGCCCGACCAGGAGCCGGTGAAGCCGATGCCGGTGGCGGCGTTCGTGCCGAGCGAGCCGTTCCAGCTCTGGCTGGCGGCGGTGACGCGGCTGCCGGACTGGTTCCAGGTGGCGTTCCAGCCCTGGGTGATCCGCTGGCCGGTGTTGGCGAAGTCGAAGGCCAGGGACCAGCCGCTGATCGGGTCGCCCAGGTTGGTGATCCGCACGTCACCCTGGAAGCCGCCGGGCCACTGGCTCGTGATCGTGTAGTCGACCCGGCAGCCGGCCGCGGCGGAGGCGAAGGTCTGCGGCAGCACCGCCACGGCGAGGCCGGCGGCCACCGCGCCGGCCAGGAGTAGTGCGGCAGAACGTCTCATCGGTTTCCTAACGCATCGAAGACAGCGAATGGGAGCGCTCCCATCCTGATGTCGATCGCGCCACTTGTCAAGCCGTGCGACCTGGGCTGGCAGGCTTGGACCGCATCCAGGCCGTACGACGGCCGGGCAACAGCGGCGGCCGGGAGGCCGGCCAGCGACCGCCCCCGGGAGAGGGAGACGCATGACGCGACCGACCACCAGCAGGCGCGCCCTCCTGAGCGTGGCGGCGCTCCACCGGGCGGACGAGCGGTTCGCGTTCTGTTCGACGTTCAAGGCGCTCGCGGCGGCCGCGGTGCTGAGCCGCGACCCCGCGTCACGCCTGGACACCGTGGTCCGCTACGGCGAACGTGACCTGATGCGCAGCTCCCAGATCACGCGCCAGCACGTGGATACCGGCATGACCCTGCGGGCGCTCTGCGACGCCGCGGTCCGGTACAGCGACGGCACCGCGGGCAACCTGCTGCTCCGCGAGATCGGCGGGCCGGGCCGGTTCACCGCGTACGCGCGGGAGCTCGGCGACACGGTGACCCGGATGGACCGCACCGAGCCGGCGCTCGCGGAGGCGAAGCCGGGCGACCCGCGCGACACCACGTCGCCCCGGGCGTTCGGCACCAACTACCGGAAGGTGGTGCTCGGCGACGCGCTGCCGCCGGAGCGGCGCGCCTTCCTCCGCGACCTGCTGGAGCGGAACACCACCGGCGACCGGCGCGTGCGGGCCGGCGTGCCGCGCGGCTGGAAGGTCGCCGACAAGACCGGCACCGGCGGCGCGGTCAGTGTCCGCAACGCGGCGTACAACGGGACGCTGGTCGCCAACGGCACCACGACGTTCGGCTTCGTGGCCTCCGGCAACAGTGCCCTCGCCCCGACCGGCACCACCTGCGCCAGCCCTTGACGGCGCGGGCCGGGGGCGCCCGCAGGCCGGCCGCGCACCTCGATGGCGCCGGCGCTCACCCGGCCACGGGAGCCTTCACCTCGCCCGTGTCGCGGTCCGGTCGAAGGCCGCGCCAGGAGGGGTGGCGCAGGCGGCCCTCGGGGCTGACCGTGCGGTACTCGACCTCGCCGACCAGCCTCGGCTCGACCCAGGAGGCGTCGCGGGCGTCCGGCCGGGGCACCGGCCCGTCGAAGGGCGGGCCGGTGCGGCGCAGCGGGGCCAGCCGCGCGCCGAGGTCGTCCAGCATCCGGTTGGTGAAGCCGGTGCCCACCTTGCCGATGTAGACCAGCCGCCCCGCGGGGTCGTACGCGCCGAGCAGCAGCGCGCCGATGGTGCCCGCGCGGCGGCCGGCGCCCGGCTTCGAGCCGCAGATGACGACCTCGGTGGTGGCGTTGTGCGGGGTCTTGATCCAGAGGCGGGAGCGGACGCCGGGCTGGTACGGCGAGTCCAGCCGCTTGGCGACTACGCCCTCCAGGCCCCGCTCGGCGGCCACGGCCATGAGGTCGGCGCCCCGCCCGTCGGCCCAGTACGGCGGCGTGTCCACCAGGCCGCCGCTCAGCCCCAGCTCGTCGAGCTGGGCGCGCCGCTCCCGGTACGGCTGCCCAACCGTCGACCGCCGGCCCAGGTGCAGCACGTCGAAGACGTACAGGTGGACGGGAACGCGACCGAGCAGCGCGGTGCCCGGCTCACGGACGTGCATCCGCTGCTGGAGGCGGCTGAAGCTCGGCGCCCCGGCGCTGTCCAGGGCGACGATCTCCCCGTCGAGTACAACTGGGCCGGCCGGCAGGCGGTCGGGCAGGCCGCGCAGCTCGGGGTAGCTGGCGGCGATCTCCTTGTCGTTGCGGGAGAGCACGCGCACGTCGCCCGCCTCGACGTAGACGATCGCGCGGACGCCGTCCCACTTGAACTCGTACGACCAGCCGGGACCGGTCGGCAGCTCGCCGAGGGTCGCCAGCATCGGGCGCAGGAGCGGCAGCGACCCGACCTTCATGACGCACACGATCGCACCGAAACCAGCGCGAGAGCGGCGAAACGGACGAAGCGTCGCCCTCAGTCGGTGAGCCGCCCCGCCATGATCTCCCGGTTGGTCCGGCGCACCTCGGACGGGAGTGTGAAGAGGTCGATCAGCACGCCGAACGTCAGGCAGCCGAAGGTCAGCAGGTAGAGGACCGCCCGTCTGTTCACGCCGAGGTAGAAGTAGTGCCCTCCGAAGACGCCGGTGAAGACGCACAGCAGGTACGCCAGGGCGAGTGACTTCGGCGCTGCCGGAGCGGTCACGACATCTCCGATCGGGTCGCGGGCGGAGGGCGGCGTCCGGCCAGGGTACCGGGGCGGGTCACGCGCTGGGGCGGCGGCTAACCTGTGGCACATGGCTGACGCCGACGACGTACGCCGCCTGGCGCTCGCCCTCCCCCACGTGGTGGAGATCGACAGCGACGGCTTCGACTTCCGGGTCGGCGACAAGGGCTTCGTCTGGTCCTACCCCGAGCGGCTGCCCGGTCGGCCGCGCGTGATCCGCACCGACATCGCCGTGCTCTACGTCGGCGACGAGGCCGAGAAGCAGGCGCTGCTGCTCGGCGAGCCCGACCTGTTCTTCACCACGCCGATGTACGACGGGCTGCCCCTGGTCATGCTCCGGCTGGAGCGGGTCGGCGCCGGACGCCTCGCCGAGCTGGTCACCGACGCCTGGCGGATGCGGGCGCCGGCCGGCCTCGCCGCCGACCTCGACGCCGCCGGCTGAGCCCTCGGCGGGGCTCGGTGAGGCCGGGTCCTGGTTGGCCGCGACGAGCACGAAGTCGCTGTCGGCGGTGGGGTACACGTTGCTCGGCGCGACGCCGGGCAGGATCGGGCCGGAGCGGCTACGGGTCACGGACCCCGGCTTCTGCTGTGGGTTCAAGGTGCACCATCCTGTCGTGGAGGCCGTGCGTGTGGCGGCGGAGTTCCTGACCGGAGGGTCAGGCGAGCCGCTTCAGCTCCGTGCGGTAGCGGCGGGCCATCAGCACGTACTGCTCGGCGTTGATCCGGAGGTGGTCGGCGTCCGGCGCCTTGTCCCGCACCGTCGCCGGTACGCCCAGCGCGGTGGTGCGGGGCGGGACGGTGAGGCTGCCGGGGACCAGCGCGCAGGCGCCGACCAGCGCCCCGCCGCCGACGACCGCGCCGGGCAGCACGGTCGCCTGCGAGCCGATGAGCGTCCCGTCCTCGATCGTGCAGCCCTCCAGGTGCGCCAGGTGCCCGATCACGCACCGGTCGCCGATGCGCGTGGCGTGCCGGTGGTTGGCGTGGACGACCGCCCCGTCCTGGATGTTCGTGGCGGCACCGACGACGATCCCGTTCGAGTCGCCGCGCAGCACCGCGCCCGGCCAGACCGAGGAGTCGGGGCCGATGACGACCTGCCCGATCACCACCGCGTCCGGATGGATGTACGCGGACGGGTCGATCCGGGGACGGTGCTCACCGAGCGCGTATATCGTCACAAGCCCAACGCCTTTCCGATGATCGTCTTGAGCACCTCGCTGGTGCCGCCGTAGATCCGAGTGACCCGGGCCTCGGCGTACATGCGGGCGATCGGGTACTCGGTGACGTAACCGTAGCCGCCGTGCAGTTGCCGGCAGCGGTCGACGATCCGGCCCTGCATCTCGGTGCAGAAGAGCTTGGTCCTGGCCGCGTCCACCCCGGTCAGCTCGCCGTCGAGGTGGGCGCGCACGGCCCGGTCGAGCAGCGCCTGCCCCGCCTCCAGCTCGGGCCGCCATCGCGGCCAGCTCGAACTTGGTGTTCTGGTAGTCGGCCTGCCCGCCGCCCCCGTACTCCTCCGGGATCGCGAAGCCCATCACGCCGACCTCGCCGAGCGTGCGGAACAGGTCGCGCGGGACGATGCCGGCGGCCCGCCACTCGTCGTGGTGCGGGACCACCTTTCGCTCGATGACCCGGCGGACCAGCAGCATCCAGAAGGTCTGCCACTCCGACGCCTGGAGCACGCGCATGAGGGCATCCTGGAGGACACGGAGGTCCAGACCCTCCAGTGGTAGCCGGTACACGCCACGCACCGCCCGGACCGACCGCTATACTACGCGCCGTAGTACTTGGCATCGAGGAGGACGGATGGCGGAGCGCGGCGGGGTGCGGCGGCGTGCGGTGCTGACCAGCGTGGGCGTGGCGGCGTGGACGGGCCTGGTGGTGTACGGCACCGGCAAGCTGGACGAGGAGCCGGCACCGCCCCCCGAGCCGGCCACCGGTCCGTACGACCTGGTGTCGTATCCACCGGACCGCCGGCCGCCGGGCCCCTCGCTCACCGGCGAGCTGCTGGACGGGGCGGCCTTCGACCTGAGCGCGCTGGCCGGCCAGGTGGCGGTGGTGAACTTCTGGGCCTCCTGGTGCGCGCCGTGCCGCGCCGAGACCGAGGACCTCGAGGCGGTGCACGCCGCGACCCGGCACCGGCGGGTCGCGTTCCTCGGCGTCAACGTGCGCGACGACGTGGACCAGGCGGTCGCGCTCCAGCGAGGGCGGATGACGTATCCGAGCCTGTTCGACCCGGCCGGGCGGGCCGCGCTCCGCTTCGACCAGGTGCCGCCGAACACCATCCCGGCGACCGTGCTGATGGACCGGCGGGGGCGGGTCGCCGCGCTGTTCCGCCAGCGGGTACGCCGGGCCGAACTGGAGCCGCTCGTGCGGGGCCTGGCCGACGAGCCGGGCTGAGCCGTTTGATCTGATCGGCCGTTCCCCCCGTACCACCGGTCAGCGACGTTGGGGGTGATTATGCGGATCGGAAGCGGAACTCCCCGAGTGCTCCGGCCGGGCACGGTCGAGATGCTGCCGTGGGTCCCCACGGCGGTCGGCGTGACCATCCTGGTCGGGCTGCTGGGCTTCGCGATCGTCAGCCTCCGGCCGGCGGATCCGGTCACGCGCGGCGCGCCGCCACCGCCGGTCTCGCCCCCGTTCCTGGCCGGGCCGGCCGCGCCCGCGACGACCGAGGCCGAGGTGGTCACGCCGGAAGCCTCCGTGGACCCCGCGCCGGCGCCCATCTCGCTGCCGCCCGCCACCTCGCCGCCGGCCCCACCGCGCCGGACGACGGCCGCTCCCCCGCCCGCGCCGCCGCGGGAGATCGCCGGACGGTACCGGGTCGTAGAGTCTTTCAAGGACTCGTTCATCGGCGAGGTACGCGTCACGAACGCCGCGGGGAGCCCTCGTAACTGGAGCGTCGAGCTGCGGTTTCCCTCCGGCGTCGGCGGGCTGCGGACCTTCTGGGTCGACGGCGCCCAGCAGCCGGCGCTGCGCCGGGACGGGAGCCGCTTCACCTTCACCGGCGCGGCGCCCCTCGGGCCCGGCAAGGCGGCCCCGCTGAGGTTCCACTTCGACCGCACCGGCCCGGTCCCCACGCCCACCGTCTGCACGGCGAACGGCGCCACCTGCGCGGGCGTGTAGGCACCAGGCCGGTACTCGTGGGGGGTCAGCGGCCGAGGAAGCGGGCGGCGTTGGCGGAGAGCAGCTTGGTCCGCTGGTCGTCGGTGAGGAAGTCGGCCTCGCGTACCACCTGGCCGGCCGGGCGCTCGCCGAGCGGGTACGGGTAGTCGCTGCCGACCACGACCCGGTCCTCCCCCACCGTGGACACCAGCAGGCGCAGCGGAGCCGGGTCGAACACCACGCTGTCCACGTAGAACCGTCCGATGTAGTGGCTCGGCGGACGCGTGGAACGGCCGCGGACCAGGTCGCCGCGGCGGTGCCAGGCGTTGTCGGCGCGGCCGAGCCAGTACGGGAAGCTGCCGCCGCCGTGCGCGAAGCAGATCCGCAGCGTGTCGGGGACCTGGTCGAAGGCGCCGCCGAGGATCATCGCCAGCAGCGACAGGTGGGTCTCGGCGGGCATGCCGGTGAGCCAGCGCGCCATCCAGCGGTCGAGCCGGGGGCCGTCCGGCATGTCCCAGGGGTGGACGAAGACCGGGGCGCCCACCTCGGCGCAGTGCCGCAGGAACTCCACCACGCCGTGGTCGTCCAGGTCGCGGTCGCCGACGTGGTTGCCGATCTCGACGCCGGCGTGCCCGGCGGCCAGGCAGCGGTCCAGCTCGGCGCAGGCCGCCTCCGGGTCCTGGAGCGGCACCTGGCAGAACGGCACCAGCCGCTCGCCGCCGGCCGCCGCGCACTCCAGCACGAGGTCGTTGAAGATGCGGGCGACCTTCACCGCTTGGTCGGCCGGGCGGTCGTACGAGAAGAAGATCGGCGTGGGCGAGACCACCTGCACGTCGATTCCGTCGGCGTCCATGTCGGACAGCCGGGTCGGCGCGTCCCAGCAGGAGGACTGGATGGGGCGCCACTCCCGCTCGCCGACCATCAGCATCGCCGCGCGCTCGGAGTCGACGCGCAGCCAGGGCCAGCCGGTGCCGCCGCACGCCTCGGCCAGATCCGGCCAGCCCTTCGGCACGACGTGCGTGTGCACGTCGTAGACGGGCGTGCTCACCCGCGACCCGGGTGCAGGGCGCCGCACCTGCCACAGCTACGCGCCTGCTCGTCGGTGTAGAACGCCTGGAAGACCGGTGGCAGGTCGACCACGATGTCGCGCACCTGGAGCTCCACCTCGTGCAGCAGGTTGCCGCACTCGACGCAGTACCACTGGAACTTCTCCAGCGTCCCCTCGGCGCGGACCCGCTCGACCACCAGCCCGATCGACCCCTCCTCGGGGCGCTGCGGCGAGTGCGGCATGTTGCCGGGCAGCACCCACATGTCGCCCTCCTTGATGTGGATGGTGTCCGGACCGTCGGGCGTCATGACGTTCAGGTGCATGTTGCCCTTGATCTGGTAGAAGAACTCCTCGTACGGGTCGACGTGGAAGTCGGTGCGCTGGTTGGGCCCGCCGACCACCATCACGATGAAGTCGGACCCGGTCGGAAACATCTGCTTGTTGCCCACCGGCGGCTTGAGCAGGTGCTGGTTTTCGGCGAGCCAGCTCGGGAAGCTCACCGGGCGCGCGACCTCGGACATGGCAACTCCCTACGGTAGAAGAGCGACGGCTTGCATCTCGATCAGCAGGTGGGGGTGCGGCAGCTGGTGCACCGCGACGGTGGTGCGGGCCGGGCCGGTCTCGTCGAAGTACCCGGCGTACACCTCGTTGTACCCGCCGAAGTCGTTCATGCTGACCAGGTACGTGGTCACCTGGGTCAGGTCGGAGAGGTCGGCGCCGACCGAGCGGAGGATCTCCCGCAGGTTCTCGATGACCTCGCGGGTCTGCACGCGGATGTCCAATGTGGTCGTGCCCAGCTCGTCCACGGCGGCGCCGGCGATGGTGTTGTCCGGGCGGCGGCTGGAGGTGCCGGAGACGAAGGCGAAGCCGCCCGCCACCTTCACGTGCGGGAAGCGGCCACGGGGCCGGGCCATGCCGTCGACGATCATGATGCCCGCACCCCCACCGTGCCCAGCCCTTCGACGACGGCGCGCACGGAAGCGCCGGGCGCCAGCGGTACGGCGGCGGTCGCCGCGCCGGCCAGCAGGACCCAGCCCGCCTCGGCGCGACCGGCGAGCCGCGCCGCCGCCTCGATCGCCCGCCGCGGGTCGCCGAGGATGGCCGCGGTGGAGCCGACCTGCGCGACCCGGCCGTCCACCTCCAGCAGCACACCGAGGTTGTCGAGGCCGTCGGGGAGCGGCCGCCACGCCCCGATCGCGTACGCGGCCGCGGACGAGTTGTCGGCGATGACGTCGGCGAGCGAGAACTTGAAGTCGTCGTACCGCGAGTCGATCACCTCCAGGGCCGGCGCGACCGCGGAGGCGTTCCCCTCCGCGTCGATCAGGAAGGCCACCTCCGGCTCGATCCGCGGATGGATGAGGCCGCCGGTGTCGACGGTGCCGCCGTCGGCGACCCGCATGCCGTCGGTGAGCCGCCCCCAGATCACCTCGTCGACCCCGACCTGCGCCATCTTCGCCCGGCTGGTGAGGCCCAGCTTGATGCCGACCAGCCGCTCGCCGCGGGCCAGGCGCCGGGCGACCAGGTCCCGCTGCACCGTGTACGCGCCGTCCGCGTCCACGCCGGCCGCGGAGACGATCTGCGGTATCGCGGTGGCGGTGCGGGCCGCCACGTCCAGCCGCTCAGCCAGGTCGCTCACTTGGCGGCCTCCTTCACCAGGTCCAGCGCGACGTCGACGATCATGTCCTCCTGGCCACCGACCATGCGGCGGCGGCCCAGCTCGACCAGGATCGTGCGCACGTCGACGCCGTACCGGTCGGCGGCCGACTCGGCGTGCCGCAGGAAGCTGGAGTACACGCCGGCGTAGCCGAGCGAGAGCGTCTCCCGGTCGACCCGCACCGGCCGGTCCTGGAGCGGGCGGACCAGGTCGTCGGCGGCGTCCATCAGCGCGAAGACGTCGCAGCCGTGCGGCCAGCCCATCAGGTCGGCGGTAGCGGCGAAGACCTCCAGCGGCGCGTTGCCGGCGCCGGCCCCGTGCCCGGCCAGGGAGGCGTCCACGCGGGTCGCCCCGTGCTCGACGGCGACCACCGAGTTGGCCACGCCGAACGAGAGGTTGTGGTGGGCGTGGATGCCGACCTGCGTGCCGGGCTCCAGCACCTGCCGGTACGCGTCGACCCGCTCGGCCACGTCGCGCATCAGCAGCCGGCCGCCGGAGTCGGTGACGTACACGCAGTGGGCGCCGTACGACTCCATCAGCTTGGCCTGCGCGGCGAGCCCGGCCGGGTCGTTCATGTGCGCCATCATCAGGAAGCCGGAGACGTCCATGCCGTTGTCGCGGGCCCAGCCGATGTGCTGCGCGGCGATGTCGGCCTCGGTGCAGTGCGTGGCGATCCGCACGCTGGTGACCCCGAGGTCGCGGGCGGCGCGCAGGTCGTCGATCGTGCCGATGCCGGGCAGCAGCAGGGTCGTCAGCGTGGCCCGCTGGACCACCTCCGCGGCGGCGGCGATCCACTCGGCGTCGGTGTGCGCGCCCCGGCCGTAGTTGATGCTCGAACCGGCGAGGCCGTCGCCGTGCGCCACCTCGATCGCCGCCACGCCGGCCGCGTCGAGCGCGGCCGCGATCTCGCGTACCTGCCCCACCGTGAACCGGTGCCGGGAGGCGTGCATGCCGTCCCGCAGCGTGACGTCCTGGACGTAGAGCTTCACGCGACCACCTCCGCGCGCAGGGCGGCCATGCGCTCGGCGGTACGCAGCGCCGCCGAGGTCATGATGTCCAGGTTGCCGGCGTACGCGGGCAGGTAGTGGCCGGCGCCGGAGACCTCCAGGAAGACCGTCACCAGCAGGCCGTCGTCCAGGGCGGCGAACTGCACGTCCTGCTTGAGGCGGTAGCCGGGCACGTACCGCTGGACGGAATCGACCATGTCGCGCACCGAGGCGGCGAGCCGCTCCCGGTCGGCGCCGGTGTCCGGGCAGAGGCAGTACACGGTGTCGCGCATCAGCATCGGTGGATCGGCCGGGTTGAGCACGATGATCGCCTTGCCCCGGGCGGCGCCGCCGACCACCTCCAGCGCCCGCGCGGTCGTCACCGTGAACTCGTCGATGTTGGCGCGCGTGCCGGGGCCGGCGGAACGGGAGGCGATGGCGGCGACGATCTCCGCGTACGCGACCGGGGTCACCGCGGCCACCGCGGCGACGATCGGCACGGTGGCCTGTCCGCCGCAGGTGACCATGTTGACGTTCGGCGCGTCCAGGTGCTGGTCGAGGTTGACCGGCGGCACCACGTACGGGCCGACCGCGGCCGGGGTCAGGTCGACGACCAGCCGCCCCCGCTCGCGCAGCACGGCGGCGTGGCGGTGGTGCGCGCCGGCCGAGGTGGCGTCGAGCACGATCCCCACGTCGGCGAACTCGGGCATCGCGACCAGCCCGTCGATGCCCCCGGACGTGGTGGCGACGCCGAGCCGCCGGGCCCGGGCCAGCCCGTCCGAGGCCGGGTCGATGCCGGCCATCGCGACCATCCGCAGCGAGGTGGAGAGCCGCAACACTTTGATCATCAGGTCGGTGCCGATGTTGCCCGACCCGATCACGGCGACGCCGGTCGTCATCACCCTTCTCCTCTGTCGAAGCAGGCGCGGACCGAGCCCAGCCCGGAGATCCGCGCCTCGTACGCGGCGCCGGGCGTCACCGGCACCATCGGCCCGAGCGCGCCGGAGAGTACGAGGTCGCCGGCGCGCAGCGGCTGCCCGGCCGTGGCCAGCGTGCTCGCCAGCCACGCCACCGCGTGCAGCGGGTTGCCGAGGCAGGCGGCGCCGGCGCCCACCGACACCGGCTCGCCGGCGTGCTCCAGCACCGCGCCGCAGAGCCGCAGGTCCACGCCGGAGAGGCGGACCGGGCGCGTACCGAGCACGAACAGCCCGCTGGAGGCGTTGTCAGCGACGGTGTCCACGATGGAGATGTCCCAGCCGGCGACCCGCGAGTCGACGACCTCGATGGCGGGCAGCAGGTGGTCGGTCGCCCGGATCACGTCCACGGTGGTCACCTGGGGCTCGGTCAGGTCGGCGCCGAGCACGAAGGCCACCTCCGCCTCCACACGCGGCTGGAGCAGCCGGCCGAGCGCGATCTCCGCGCCGTCGGGCACCGCCGCGTCGGCCATGAGCACGCCGAAGTCGGGCTGGAATACGCCGAACGCCTCCTGCACCGCCCGCGCGGTCAGGCCGATCTTCGCGCCCACCTGGCGGCGGCCGGCGGCGAGCCAGGCGTCGACCTGCTCGCGCTGCACCGCGTACGCGGCATCGACGTCGCCGACCGGGATCAGCTCCCCACGCAGCGGCGGGCAGGGGACGCCGGTCTCGTACGCCCGGGTGAGGACCTCGGCGGCGGCGGGGGCGGCATGCGGTGCCGTCATGACAGGTCCACGCAGACGTTGGTCAGCTCGGAGTAGAAGGCGAGCGAGTGCACGCCCCCCTCGCGCCCCACGCCGGACGCCTTCACCCCGCCGAAGGGCGTGCGCAGGTCACGCAGGAACCAGGTGTTGACCCACACGATGCCGGCGTCCAGGCCGGTGCCGGCGCGGTGGGCCCGCCCGACGTCGCGGGTCCACACGGTGGCCGCCAGTCCGTAGTCGCTCTCGTTGGCCAGCGCGAACGCCTCCTCCTCGGTGTCGAACGGGGCCACGTGGCACACCGGCCCGAAGATCTCCTCGCGGTTGGTGCGGTCGCTGTTGGACAGTCCGGTGAGGACGGTCGGCTGGACGTACGCGCCGCCGTCCCGCTCGTCGCCGAGGGCGGGCACGCCGCCGCCGGCCACCACCGTGGCGCCCTCGGCGCGGGCCAGGTCGTAGTGGCCGAGCACCTTCTCCCGGTGCTGGCGGGAGATGAGCGGCATCGTGCCGGTCTCCACATCGGAGGGCCAGCCGAAGGAGAGCGCCTCGGCCCGCTTGCCGAGCCGGGCGACGAACTCGTCGAAGACCGGCCGCTGCACGAACAGCCGCTCGGTGCAGAGGCAGACCTGGCCGCCGTTGGTGAAGCTGGAACGGACCGAGCCGGCCACGGCCGCGTCCAGGTCGGCGTCGGCGAAGACCAGCCCGGCGTTCTTCCCGCCCAGCTCGAACGAGACCGCCTTCACCCCGTCGGCGGCGGCCCGCATGATGGCGCTCCCGGTGGCCGACTCGCCGGTGAAGGTGATCGCGTCGACGCCGGGATGGCGGGTCAGGAACTCGCCGGCGGAGTCCGGGCCGAAGCCGTGTACCAGGTTGAAGACGCCCTCGGGCACGCCGGCCGCGGCCATCACCTCGGCCAGCACCGTCGCGGAGGCCGGGGTCTCCTCGGAGGGCTTGACCACGACCGCGTTGCCGCACGCCAGTGCGGGGGCGACCTGCCAGGTGAGCAGCAGCAGCGGCAGGTTCCACGGCACGATGACCGCGACGACACCGACCGGCTTGCGCACCGCGTAGTTGAGCGCCCGACCGCCGGTGGGCGTGACGGTGGTGAACGACTCGGTCGGCGCCGCCGAGACGATGTCGGCGAAGGCGCGGAAGTTGGCCGCGCCACGCGGCACGTCGAGCGTACGGGCCTGGCTCATCGGCTTGCCGGTGTCGGCCACCTCGGCGGTGACCAGGTCGTCGAAGCGCCGGTCCAGCTCGGCGGCGATCCGGCGCAGCACCTCCGCCCGCTCCCGCTCGCCCATCCGCCCCCACGGCCCGCGCAGCGCGGTGCGGGCGGCGGCGACCGCGGCGTCCACGGTGGACCGGTCGGCCTCGGCCACCTCGAAGACCTGCTCGCCGGTGACCGGGGAGAGCTTGGCGAAGGTCCGCCCGGACGGCTCGAAGCGGCCGCCGACGAAGTTGCGCAGCAGCCCTGGCTCGCCGGCCGGGCGGCCGGTGGCGGCCAGCCGGGGGTCCCAGAGCGTCATGCCGTCCACCTCCGCAGCGAACCCAGCCCCACGGCCGCCATGCCGGCGCCGGCCACCAGCGCGGCGGCACCGACGGCCCGGTGCTGCCACCGGACCCGGCGGCGCACCTCGGCGTACGGCGTGGTGGAGAAGGAGACCAGCTCGTACCGGGAGACGTAGCGACCGGGCAGCGCGCGTTCCAGGGCGTGCTCGACCCGCTTGCCGAGCCGGAACAGCGGCGAGGCCACCTTGTCGCGCATCTCCACGAAGTTGGCCAGCGCCATCTCGGCGATCGCCGCGGTGTCGTCGCGCCGCCGCTCGTGGAAGAGCGGCAGCGCCCGGGACCAGTCGTCTGTGCCCGCCAGCGGCTTCACGCTCGCTCCGCTCCTCGGGTCGTGGCCGACCCTGCGATGCTCACTCGCTACCGCCGGATTGGTGTCGTCGAGGCAGCGGTCCAGCTCGACCACGTCCTCCATCGCGCAGTTGGCGCCCTGGCCGTAGAACGGGACGATGGCGTGCGCCGCGTCGCCGATCAGCCCGACCCGGCCGTGCGCGTGCCACGGGTCGCAGCGCACGGTGCCGAGCAGCCCGACCGGGTTGTGCTGATAGTCGTCGACAAGGTGGGGCGCGAGCGGCACCAGGTCCGGGTAGTGGGCCGCGAAGTGCCGCTCGACCGCCGCCGGGCTGCTCAGCGACGCGAAGCTGCCGGTCCCGCCGTTGGGCCAGAAGAGCGTGCAGGTGAACGAGCGGTCCGGGTTGGGCAGCGCGATCATCATCGAGGTGCCGCGCGGCCAGATGTGCAGCGCGCCCGGGTCGAGCGCGAAGTCGCCACCGGCCGGCGGGATGCTCAGCTCCTTGTAGCCGTAGTCGAGGAAGTCCAGCGACTCGGTGAGCGCGTCGTGGGCGAGCAGTTGGCCGCGTACGGCCGAGCCGGCCCCGTCGGCGCCGAGCACCACGCCCGCGGTGGCCCGCGCCTCGCCCTCGGCGGTCTCGAACGTCATCTCGCCGGTCGCCGGCTCCAGACCGACCAGTCGGTGGCCGAAGACGACCCGCACGCCGGGCGCCCGCTCGGCCGCGTCGAGCAGCGCGTTGTTGAGCGCGCCCCGGCTGATCGAGTTGATCGCCCGCTGGCCGTCCACACTGTACGGCTGGAAGTCCCGCTCGCCCTCGACGGGATGGATCATGCGGCCGCGCATCGGCAGCGCGTCGGCCATCACCTGCTCGGCGAGGCCGATCCGGCGCAGCGCGTCGAGCCCGCGCTCGGAGAGCGCCAGGTTGATCGACCGGCCGCGCTCGGGCTGGCCCTGGCGCGGGTCCGGCCGCCGCTCGTACACGGTGACCTGGTATCCGCGCCGGGCCAGGAAGCACGCCAGCAGGCAGCCGCAGAGCCCGGCGCCGACGACCGCCACCTCCACATCGGACCCCGTGACGTCCACATCCGACACCGGCACGTCACACCTCCTTGACCGTCGCGGCCAGCGCCCGGGCCGCGCGCCAGCAGTCGTGGTACGTGGAATAGAGCGGCACCGGCGCGAACCGCACGACGTCCGGCTCGCGGGCGTCGGCGATCACGCCGTGCTCGTGCCGCAGCCGGCGGGTCACGTCGCCGGCCCGGCCGTCGCCGATCCGCACCGAGAGCTGGCAGCCGTGCCGCTCCGGCTCGCGCGGGGTGACCACGACCAGCGGGCGGCCAGGCACCACCTCGTCGAGCAGGCCGCGCAGGTATCCGGTCAGGCGCAGGCTGCGGGCGCGCAGCGCGTCCATGCCGATCCGGTCGAAGATCTCCAGCGAGGTACGCACCGGCCCCATCGAGAAGATCGGCGGATTGGAGATCTGCCAGGCGTCCGCGGTGGCCGGCGGCCGGGCGACCGGGGTCATCTCGAAGCGGGTCGCCGGATCGGTGCTCCACCAGCCCTCGAAGCGGGGCAGCGCCGGGTCGGCCAGGTGCCGCTCGTGCACGAAGGCACCGGCGAGCGCGCCCGGCCCGCTGTTGAGGTACTTGTACGAGCACCAGGCGGCGAAGTCGACGTCCCAGTCGTGCAGGCGCAGCGATACGTTGCCGGCGGCGTGCGCCAGGTCCCAGCCGACCACCGCGCCGGCGTCGTGCCCCGCGCGCGTGATCGCCGGGATGTCCATCAGCTCGCCGGTGAGGTAGTTGACGCCGCCGAGCAGCACCAGCGCCACTCGCTCGCCCCGCTCCCGCAGGTACGCGAGGACGTCCTCGCCGCCCGCCAGCCGTACCACTGTGGTGTCCGGATCGAGGCCGTGGAATCGGGCCTGGCTTCGGACCGCGTAGCTGTCGGAGGGAAAAGCTGTGTCTTCGATCAGGATCTGCGTGCGCCCGCCGGCCGGGCGGTAGAACGAGACCATCAGCAGGTGCAGGTTGACGGTCAGCGAGTTCATCACGACCGCCTCGGTGGGGAGCGCGCCGACCAGCCGCGCCGCCGTGGCGGTCAGCAGCTCGTGGTACGGCAGCCACGGGCGGCCCGCCTCCAGGTGCCCCTCGACACCGAGCCGCGCCCAGTCGTCGAGGTCGGCCAGCAGCTCCGGCACGGTCGCCTTCGGCTGGAGGCCGAGCGAGTTGCCGGCGAAGTAGGCGGTCTCGGCGAAGTCGCCGCCGGTGGCCGGCGGGATGTGGAAGAGGTCCCGGTGACCCGGGTCGCCCGCGTCGCGGCGGCGGGCCTCCTCCTCGGTCGCGGTCATCCCTGCCTCGCATTCACATGTGGGTCCGGGCCGACCACAGCTCCGGGAAGACCGGCCGCGCCATGCTGCGGCGCAGCCAGTTGGCCCCGGAGGAGCCGGCGGTGCCGGGCTTGTCGCCGAGCGCGCGGAGCACGGCCTTGAGGTGCAGGTACCGCCAGTCGCCGAACTGCTCGGCCACCTCGGTCAGCGCCTCGCCGAGCAGCCAGAGCCGGTTGCCGGGCGTGGGCCGCTCGTAGACGCGCACCCAGGCCGCCTCGACCGCGGGGTGCGGGTCGTGGTCGCGTACGCGGTCCCGGTCGAGCACGTCGGCGGGGATGTCGTGGCCCTCCCGAGCGAGCAGGGCGATCACCTCGTCCCACAGGCTCGGCTCGCGGATGTCCCGGGTCAGCTCGGCGTACACGGCGGTCTGCCGGCGGAACGGACGGATCAGCGGCTCGCTCTTGAGGCCGAGCGCGAACTCCATGTGCCGGTACATCGCCGACTGGAAGCCGGACGCCTCGCCGAGTTGGCCGCGGAAGCGGTTGAAGTCGGCCGGTGACATCCAGCGGAGCGTGCGCCAGGAGGCGTTGAGCCCTTCCAGGTGCAGCCCCGCTCGGCGCAGCGGCTCCAGGGCACCCCACACGTCGTCTTCGCGGACCAGCCGCTGCGCCTCGCGGAGCTCGAAGCGGATCAGGCCGAAGTACAGCTCCATGATCTGGCTGACGACCAGGAAGGACATCTCCCCGGACTCGTCGCTGATCGTCTTCTGGAGTGTGTGCAGAGTGCTCGCGTGGACGTACTCGTCGTACGGCGCGCTCTCCGCGAACTGGATGGTCTGGTCGTCCTCCTGGACGGCCACTGGTGCCGCTGCCACGCAAGATCACCTCCACTGCCAGCATCGCCCTCCGGGCGCCCGACCGAAATGGACGATCGACGGTCGGCGGCGGCAGTACCAGCAGAATCAGCGGCCGTGCGGGGGCACCACTTAACGTTCGCAAAGTCCGCCGGTTTTGGTGTCCTATGTCCGAATCTGGCGGTATCCCTGGACGGTCAAGTTCGATAGGATCGAACAGACTCGCGCGGGCCTCGTCCCCTCCCCGCGCGGACACCGGGAGGAACCGTGCGCACCTCGGAACGCCGCGGCCAGCAGGCCGAGACCCGCCAGGATCAGGTCGGCGCGCGGATGCGGCAGTTCCGCACCGAGCGGGGCCTGACACTGCGCGGCCTGGCCGCCCGCGCCGGCCTCTCGATCGGGTTCCTGTCCCAGGTGGAGCGAGGCGTCTCGTCGATCGGGCTGACCGCGCTCAACAGCGTGGCCGCCGCCCTCGACCGGCCGGTCGCCGAGTTCTTCGAGGAGGGCGAGACGGCCACCTCCGACGGCGCGGCGGCGTCGCTGCCCAGCCACTTCACGCTGACCCGCGCGGAGAGCGGCGCGACGGAGTACGTGTCGGGCCAGGTGACCTACCGCATGCTCTCCGACCGCGGGCCCAACCTCGTGCTGGAGCCGATGGTGGTGCACATCGCGCCGGGCGGGCGCCGCGAGGAGGCGTACGCGCACGCCGGCGAGGAGTTCGCCTACGTGGTGACCGGCGAGCTGCTCTACGAGGTGGACGGAGTCGAGCACCGGCTGCGGCCGGGCGACAGCGTGCACCTGCGCTCCAGCGTGCCGCACAACATGTACAACGACACCGACCAGGTGACCACGGTGGTCTCCGTGGTCACCCCTCGGCTCTTCTGACCGGGCCGGTGTTCACTCTCACGTAATTTTTTCGGCGACGCCCAGCGCCTCCGCCACCGCCGCCATCGTGGTGTGCCAGAGCGGCGCCGACGGATCGATCACCGCGAAGTGGTCGCCGGCCTCCTCGACGTACCGCACGTCGTCACCGGCGGCCCGGGCCGCGGCGACGTACCGGCGGTTGAAGTCGATCAGGTCGAGGTCGTCGGCGGCGCCCTGCACCACGAGCTGCGGCACGCCGATCGGCACGCGGGCCATCGGGTCGGATGCGGCGTAGACCTCCGGCACCTCGTAGCGCGGCCCGCCGAGCGCCGCGGTCACCGCGCCGGTGCCGATCGCCCGGCCGTCGCCGCCGGCCAGGTCGAGCACGCCGGCCAGCGACACCGCGAGCGCGACCCGCCCGCCGTCGGCGGCGACCCGCAGGGCGAGCTGGCCGCCGGCCGAGTGCCCGAGCACGGCCACGCGGTCCAGGTCCAGGGCCGGCGCGGCCGTTCCGGTATCCAGCCCGGACAGTGCCGCGTCTCCGCTGGTGTCGACTTTGGACAGTGCGGAGATGCCGGCCGCGACGTCGGCGGTGGTGGCGGCCCAGCCGTAGCGGTCCGGGCGCCGGTACTCCAGGTTCCAGGCCGCGAAGCCGCGCGCCACCAGGTCTGCGGCGAGCGCGTCCATCAGGTCGGCGGCCCAGACCGAGCGCCAGAAGCCGCCGTGCAGCAGCACCGCCACCGGCACCGGGCCGCCGGTCGCCGGCAGGCGCAGCTCGCCGTACTGGTCGGGATGGGGCCCGTACGCGATCCGGGTCGCCGGATGCCGCAGCCGCAGCACCGCGTGCCGGATCGCCCAGACCAGGCCCCAGACGCCCCGGCCGTACAGGTGGACGGCGCCGGACGCGACCGCCGCCGGGCCGGTGACCTCGATGTCGTACCAGACGGTCGCCGCCGCGTGCGGACCGTCGACCGCCATCAGCGCGCGGACCTCCGCCGCCGGGCCGGGCAGCACGACGGTGGGCGTACCGGCGGCCAGCCGCTCGCGCAACTCGGCCGCGCCGGACACGACCGCGACGGTGCCGGGCACTCCAAGCCGCTCGAACTCCGCCTCCGCCACGCTCGTGAGCAACGCGTGGTCGGCCCGGACGCCGGTGGCGACGACCACCTGGGCGGCGCTCATCGGCTCACCGGTCCACGCGTGCCGGCCGGCGCGGCTTCCCTGCCGCCGGCCCCGCCGGCGGGGCGGGCTGGTTCGCGGCGCAGGAGCGGGAGCACCTCGGTGCCGAGCAGTTCGACGCCGCCCTCGTCGGTCAGCCCGTGCGGCGTGCCGAACTCGACCCGGCGCACGCCCGCGTCGATCAGCGCCTGCGCCCGTTCGGCCACCTGCTCCGGCGTGCCGGCGAAGGCGAACAGGTCGAGCACGTCGTCCGGGATGAGCCGCCCGGCGGCGGCGTGCTCGCCGGCGTCGACCAGCGCGGTGACCCGGGCGATCAGGTCGGCCGGCACGCCCGCGGTGGGGTCCAGCTCGGCGACGACCGCCAGGTACATCGCGACCTCGGTGCGGGCGTGCGCCCGGGCGGCCGCGCCGTCCCGGTCGACCACCGTGACCGCGCCGAGCACGATGCCGATGTCGCCGACGGGCCGGCCGGCGCGCGCGGCACCGGGGCGCAGGCGGTCGCGGACGACCTCGACCATCGCGGGGTTGGCGCTGCCGCCCACCTTGATCTCGGCGGCGATCCGCCCGGCCAGCGCCGCGCCGCGCGCGCCCCACGCGCCGATCAGCAGCGGCGGGTCCGGGCGGGCCACGCCGTAGCGCAGCGCGGTGCCCGGCTCGAGCGTGAAGACCTCGCCCGCGAAGCCGCTCGTATCGGCGGCCAGCAGCCGGCGCACGACCTCGGCGCACTCGCGCAGGGCGGTCAGCGGGCGCGGCTGCGCGATGCCGACCGCGCCGAGCCAGGTGCCGCGGGCCAGTCCCAGGTACGCCCGGCCGCCCGAGGCGAGGTCGAGGGCGGCCACCTGCCCGGCGATCTCGTACGGCGCCATCGAGTACGGGTTGAGGCAGGCCGGGCCGAGCCGGACCCGCTCGGTCGCGGGCGCCATCTCCAGCAGCGGGAAGATCGGCGGCTGGTACATCAGGTCGCCGAAGACGGTCAGCACGTCGAAGCCGCACTCCTCGGCGCGGCGGGCGAGGCGCGCGTACGTGCCGGCGGGCTTGTCGCTCTGCAACCCCAGCCCGACCTCCACACCGCTCATCCGGTCTTCCCGATTCTCACGGCCGTGGGGCGCGAATTCGCTGAGTTCGATGATTCGCTCGCCAGCTCGCTCATGTGAGGTCCGCGGAGTTCATCCGCCGCCTGCCGGTGCGCTCGACCCGCATCACGAGCCGCTCCTCCGGGTCGGGGCAGGCGAAGTGGGAGTCCTGGGCGAGCCAGTCGCCGGCCGGCACCTCGCGCTGCTTGGCGGCGAGGAAGGGCAGCACGGCGGCGACCGCGTACACGCAGAAGTGCTTGCCCTCCGGGATCTTGAGGTGGGCGCTGTCGGTGAGCTCGAAGTAGTCCCCCACGGACATGCCGCACACCGAGCGCCCCTCGATGCGGTCCACGCAGACCCGCAGGTCGTAAAGCTCCATGTCGCTCACGGCTCTCCCCTTCCAACCTGGACGACGATCTTGCCGGTGGTGCGCCGGGCGGCCAGGTCGGCGAGGGCGGCCGGCGCCTCGTCGAGCGTGGCCGTGCGGGTCACCGGCGGGCGTACGGCACCGGTGGCACAGTGCGCGAACAGCTCCGCGTAGACCTCCCGCACGCGCTCTGGGCGCCGCCACGGGTAGGCCGAGCCCCAGGAGAGGCCGACGAGCGTGGCGTTGGCGGCGACGAGCGCCATCGGGTCGACCGGGGGCGGCGGACCGCCGGCCGCGCCGATCGCCACGATCCGCCCCTCGAAGTCCAAACAGGACAGTGAACGGGCGAAGACGTCGCCGCCCACCGGGTCGAGCACCACGTCGACGCCGGCACCGCCGGTGGCGTCCCGTACGGCCGCGACGAAGTCCTCCGCCCGGTAGTCCACGGCGAGCGCGGCGCCGTTGTCGCGGCAGGTGGCGAGCTTCGCCGCCCCGCCGGCGGTGCAGATCACGCGGGCGCCGCGGGCCACCGCGAGCTGCGTCGCGGCGATCCCCACCCCGCCGGCGCCGGCGTGCACCAGCACCGTCTCGCCGGCGCGGACGCCGGCCCGCTCCAGCGCCCACCAGGCCGTCTGGTACGTCACCGGCAGCGCCGCCGCGACCACGGGATCGAAGCCGTCCGGCAGTGGCGTGGCGAGCGTGGCGTCCAGCGTCACGCTCTCGCCGAGCGCGCCGTGCGGCAGGGCCGGGCAGGCCACCACGTCCAGGCCGGCCAGGTGCTCGGCGCCGGCGCCGGTGGCGACGACCCGGCCGGCCACCTCCACGCCGGGCGTCATCGGCGGGTCCGGCCGCACCGGGTACGTGCCCCGGCAGAGCATCACGTCGAGGAAGTTGAGCCCGACCGCGCGTACGGCCAGCGTGACCTGCCCCGGCCCGGGCGGCGGGTCGTCCGGCAGCTCGGCGACGGCCAGCACGTCGGCCGGCTCGCCGGTGGCGTACGCGCGGAGCCGCCGGATCACGGCACCTCCGCCGGCCCGCCGGGCCTGGTGCGGGGCCCGGCGGGGGTTCCAGCGGGGCCGGACGGGGCCGCGAGGGGCACCCGCTCGGCGTGGTGGTGCACGATGACCCACCGGTCACCGTCGCGGCGCAGCACGTCGGTGACCCGGCTCTGCTCCGCGTTTCCGGCGCCGGCCGGCACGGCGACCAGCACGTACCGGGCGGCGGCGGTGTCGTTCCACACGTCGACCCGCAGGTCGGTGGCGTCGAGCCGGTCCAGCCTCGGCCGCTGGCCCACCGCGTCCCGCGTCTCGCGGTAGGCGTCCAGCTCGGCGCGGGTCCGCAGCGGCCCGGGCAGGTGCGTCTCCCAGGTGGTGACCTCGGGGTGCAGGTGGCTGTCGAAGCGGTCGCGGTCGCCGGCCAGGAACGCGTCGTACATGTCCGCGATGCCGGCCGCGATCAGCTCCGCGTCGCCGCCCACGGCGAAGGACGTCTCTCTCATGCCACGCTCCATCCCGCCCGGTCGTCCCGGACCACTCGCCCGCCGGCCATGACCCAGCGCACGCCACGGAAGGCGGAGGTGTGCGCGGCCGGGTCGGCGTCCATCGCGATCAGATCGGCGTACCGTCCAGGTTGGACGGTGCCGAGGTCGTCCTCCGCCCGCAGCCAGCGCACCGGCCCGAGCGTGCCGGCGTACAGGGCACGGGCCGGCCCGATGCCCGCCTCCGACATGTACTCCAGCTCGCGCACCGAGGCGTTGGTCCCCTCGAAGTGCCAGAACGGCGGCATGTCGCTGCCGAGCAGCACCTCCACGCCGGCGGCCAGCGCGGTCGCGTAGCTCTCCAGGTGCCTCGGCCCGGCGCCGAGCGAGCGGGCCTGCATCCACTCCGGTACGCCGAGCTCGTCGAAGAACTCCTTGCAGCGCGTGACCAGCAGCGTGGGGACCAGCGCGGTGCCCCGCGCGGCCATCCGCGCGGCCACCTCGGGGGTCAGCTCGTAGCCGTGCTCGACGCAGTCCAGCCCCAGCTCGACCGCCTCGCCGATCACATCGGCCGGCCCGGCGTGCGCGGTGACCCGCCGCCCCCAGGCGTGCGCGGTCTCGATGACGGCGGCCAGCTCGTCGGGGAAGAGCTGGCGCGTGTTGATCCGCTCGTGCTCGCCGGCGATCCCGCCGGAGATCATCACCTTGATCAGATCGGCGCCCGCCTTGACCTGGCTGCGTACGCCCTGGCGGAACCCGTCTGCGCCGTCGCACTCCAGCGTGTCCGGGCTCTCGTGGCCGTGGCCGCCGGTGCAGACCAGCGCCCGCCCGGCGGTGAAGATGCGCGGCCCGGGGACGCGGCCGGCGGTGATCGCCCGGCGGAGCGCGAAGTCGGCGTGGCTCTTCTCCGCGACGCAGCGCACCGTGGTCACGCCGGCGAGCAGCGTGCGGCGGGCGCCGTCGGCCATGTAGAGCGCCAGCTCGTGCGGGTTCATCGTCTTGACCCCGTCGCCGCCGCTGCCGGGCAGCGAGAGCGACAGGTGTGTGTGCATGTTGACAAGGCCGGGCGTCAGGTACGCGCCGCCGAGGTCGACGGTGACGTGCTCCCCCGCCGCGCGGGCCTGGGCGACGACCTCGTCACGCGGCCCGGCGGCGGCGATCCGGTCGCCGCGTACCCACACCGCGGCGTCCGGCACGGCGGCCACGCCCTCGACGACCCGTCCGTCCACAATGGTGCAGCCCACGACCACGGTCGATCCGCTGGCGCCGTCCTGACTCATATCGCCACTCCGTACAACTCCCGTGCCGCCGCGGCGGAGACGTACCCCTCCGCGACGTCCTCCCGTACCGCCTCCGGGTCGCGCTCGCCCGGCTCGCCGTGCCCACCACCACCAGCGGTCAGCAGCGTGACCCGGTCACCGACCTCGACCCGGGTCCGCTTGGTGCTGACCCGCGCCTCCCGATCCGTACCCGGAAACACCACCACCTGGTTGGCCTCCGGCTCCTGCCCGCCGTCGAGCGCCCACGGACGGCTGCGCGTCTTCTTGATCACCGACAGAAACTCCCCCGGCGTCACGAACCGGATGTCCCGCCGCAGCCCCACACCACCACGGAACCGACCCGCACCACCGGAATCCGTCCGCATCTCGACCCGCTCGAAGAACATCCCCGTCTTCGCCTCCAGCACCTCGACCGGAGTGTTGCGGGCCTGGGTCTGGCAGAGGTGGTTGGCCGGCCCGATGCCGTCGTGGTCCGGGGCCGCGCCCCAGCCGACCGCGTCGTTGTTGCTGACCGCGAAGAGCTGCCCGGTGTCCGGATGCGTACCGACCATCATGAACCCCGGCACGTCACCACCGGACGAGGCCGGCAACCGCTCGGGCATCCCCTGGGCGAGCGCCTTGTAGATCAGCTCCAGCGCGACCGTGCCGGTCCACTGGGTGAACGTCGCCGCCGGGTACACCGCGTGGAAGAGAGTGCCCGGCTCGGCCTTGACGTCGAGGGCGGCGAAGTGCCCGGCGTTGGTCTGCTCCCCCGGCGTGGTGATCGCCTTGAACGCGACCCGGGCGGTGGCGATCGTCGCGCCGAACGGCAGGTTGACCGGTCCGGGCACGGCCGGCGACGAGCCCGCGAAGTCCACCGTGAACCGTCCATCCGCGACGGTCACGGTGCACCGCATGCGGATCGGCTCGGTGCTGACACCGTCGTCGTCGAGCCAGTCCTCCGCGGTCCACGAGCCCTGCGGCAGGGCCGCGACGGCCTCCGATGTGGACGCCTCGGCGGCGGCGATGACGGTCTCCACGACGGTGTCGACGGTGTGGCGGCCGTAGCGCGCGTACACCTCGGCGAGCCGCCGCTCACCGGTGCGGATCGCGGCCACCTGCGCGTGCAGGTCGCCCAGGACCAGGTCGGGCATCCGCGAGTTGAAGCGGATCAGCTCGAGGATCTCCGGCACCGGCCGCCCGTCGCGGAAGACGCGCGTGCCGGGGAAGATGACCCCCTCCTGGTGCATGTCGGTGGAGTCGAGCACGTACCCCGGGTCCTTGGCGCCGAGGTCCATCCAATGTGCCCGGATGCACAGGTACCCCACGAGCGAGCCCTCCAGGAACACGGGGGCGAAGAGCGTCGCGTCGTACGAGTGGGCGGCGTTCCAGTACGGGTAGTTGAGCAGGACCACGTCGCCGGGGCGCAGCGCCTCCGCGCCGACGTACTCGACGCCCTTGCGGATCGAGTGGTCGTTGGCGCCGAGGAAGCGGCTCAGCCCGGTGGACTCGGCGACCAGGCGCAGGCCGGCGTCGTAGATGGAGATGCCGAAGTCGTGCACCTCGTAGATGACCGGGTTGAACGCGGTGCGGATGAGTGTCGCCCGCATCTCCTCGGCCGCGGCCACGAGGTAGCTGCGCACCACCTCGACGGTGGCGCCGTCTACGTCAGGCATCCCGGTCCCCGTCGTCCCGGAGGCCGTAGACGTCGGCGGCCGCCTCGGGCGAGACGAAGCCCTCGGCCACGTCCTCCCGTACCGCCTCCGGGTCGCGCCGCCCCGGCTCGCCGTGCCCACCACCACCAGCGGTCAGCAGCGTGACCCGGTCACCGACCTCGACCCGGGTCCGCTTGGTGCTGACCCGCGCCTCCCGATCCGTACCCGGAAACACCACCACCTGGTTGGCCTCCGGCTCCTGCCCACCAGCCAACGCCCACGGACGACTGCGCGTCTTCTTGATCACCGACAGAAACTCCCCCGGCGTCACGAACCGGATGTCCCGCCGCAGCCCCACACCACCACGGAACCGACCCGCACCACCGGAATCCGTCCGCATCTCGACCCGCTCGAAGAACATCCCCGTCTTCGCTTCGAGGACCTCGATGGGCGTGATCCGCCCGGTGCTGCCGGAGACGTGGGTCGCCGCGTTCATGCCGTCGTGCGTGACGGTGGCGCCCCAGCCGACCGGGTCGTTGTTGCTGACCGCGAAGAGCTGCCCGGTGTCCGGATGCGTACCGACCATCATGAACCCCGGCACGTCACCACCGGACGAGGCCGGCAGCCGGTCGGGCATCCCCTGGGCGAGCGCCTTGAGGATCAGCTCGACCGCCACGATGCCGGTCCAGAGCGTGTAGGTGGGCTGCGGGTACACGGCGTGGAAGAGCGTGCCCGGTTCGGCCTTGACCCGCAGCGGCGCGACCGTGCCCTCGTTGGAGGGCTGTTCCGGCGAGGTGAGCGACTTGAGTACGACCTTGCAGATCGCCTCGGTGGCGCCGAACGGCATGTTGATCGGTCCCGCCGTGGCCGACGACGAGCCGGCGAAGTCGACGGTGAACTCCCCGTCCGCGATGGTGACCGTGGCCTGCATCCGGACGGGTTCGGTCCCGATTCCGTCGTCGTCGACCCAGTCGACCGCGGTCCAGGAGCCCTGCGGCAGCGCGTCGAGGGCGGCCCGGCTGCGCGCCGCGCCGTCGTCGATCATCCGCTGCACCGCCGCCGCGACGGTCGGGCGGCCGAACTTGTCGAGGATCTCCAGCAGCCGCCGCTCGCCGGTACGCAGCGCGGCGATCTGGGCGTGCAGGTCGCCGAGCACCTCCGCCGGCATGCGCGAGTTGAAGCGGATCAGCTCGTGGATCTCGTGCACCGGCTCGCCCCGGGAGACCACCTTCGTGCCCGGGAAGATGAGCCCTTCCTGGTGCATGTCGGTGGAGTCCAGCACGTACCCCGGGTCCTTGGCGCCGAGGTCCATCCAATGTGCCCGGACGCAGAGGAAGCCGACCAGTTCCTCGTCCTCCGGGGTGAAGACCGGGGCGAAGAGGGTCGCGTCGGCGGCGTGCGCGGCGTTCCAGTACGGGTAGTTGAGCAGCACGACGTCGCCGCGGTGCAGGTTCTCCCGGCCGACGTACTCCACGCCCTTGCGCAGCGAGAAGTCGTTGGCGCCGAGGAAGAACGTGAGGCCGGTCGCCTCGGCGATCAGCCGCAGGTCGGCGTCGTACATGGACATGCCGAAGTCGTGCACCTCGTAGATGACCGGGTTGAACGAGGTGCGGATCAGCGTCGCGCGCATCTCCTCGGCGGCGGAGATGAGGTAGCTGCGCACCACCTCGGTGGCAGCACCGTCCACTGTGGTCATTGGGTCACACCTCCAAGGTCACGAGCAGGTAGCCGTGGGCATCCACCTCGACCCGCTGGCCGCTCGGCACGACCGTGGTCGAGGTGCCCTCGTCCACGAGTGCCGGGCCGGTGAAGCGGTCGCCGGGGGCGAGCGCGTCCCGGTCGTACACGGCGAACGGGACCATCGACCGGGTCGCCACGTCGTAGGCGGTGCGGTGCCCGCGCAGCGCACGCTCCGGGTTGCCGTCGCCGGGCGCCGGCTCCCCGAGCGTCGGGCGCGTCGTCCGGCCGATGCCGCGCACGCGCAGGTTGAGGATCTGGAGGCGGTTGCCCATCGTGTGGCCGTACCGGGCGTGGTGCAGCTCCTCGAAGGCGGTCCGGATGGCGTCCGGGCGCAGCTCGCGCCCGACGGTGACCATCAGCGAGTGCTCCTGTCCGAGGTAGCGCAGCTCCAGCTGCCGCTCCAGCACCGTGTCGGCCGGCGCGACGCCCTGGTCGGTGAGCGAGGCGAGCGCGTCCGCCTCCACTCCCTTGTAGAGGGTCTCCAGCTCGTCCAGGTCGGCGTCGTCCAATGTGGCCATCACGGTGCGGGCGAAGTCGTCGACGATGTCGGCCGACAGCATGCCCCACGCGGAGAAGCCGGAGGGGGCGAACGGCACCACCACCTCGCGGATGCCCATCTCCCGGGCCAGCAGCGGGGCCAGCAGCGGTCCCGCCCCGCCGAACGCGAGCAGCGAGAAGACCCGGGGGTCGTGTCCACGTTCGACGGTGATCTGCCGGACCGCGCCGACGGTGCGGGCCAGCAGCACGTCGACGACCCCGGCCGCGGCGGCCTCGGCGGTGAGCCCGAGCGGCTCGGCGACCTTCTCGGTGAGCGCCTGCCGGGCGGCGTCCGCCTGGAGTCCCATGTTGCCGCCGAGGAACCGGTCCGGGTCGATGTAGCCGAGCACGACCGCGGCGTCGGTGACGGTCGGCTCGGTGCCGCCCCGGCCGTAGCAGACCGGGCCGGGGTCGGCGCCGGCGCTGCGCGGCCCCACCTTGAGCAGGCCGCGGTCGAGCCAGGCGATCGAGCCGCCGCCGGCGCCGATCGTGCGGATGTCGTACGCCGGGATGAGCAGCGGGAAGTGCTCGAGCTGCGACTCGTACGCGGCGACCGCGCTGCCCCGCTCGATCACGCACGCGTCCAGCGAGGTGCCGCCGATGTCGAAGGTGAGCATGTTGTCGCGGCCCAGCGCGCCGGCGAGGTACGCGGCGCCGACGATGCCGCCGGCGGGACCGGAGAGCACGGTGTGGGTCGGCGACGTCTTGGCCACCGTGGAGGTCATCGAGCCGCCGCCGGAGCGCATGATCAGGAACCGGCCGGCGAAGCCCCGCTCGGCCAGCCCGGTCTCCAGCTCGTCCACGTACCGTTCGAAGATCGGCCGGATGTACGCCTCCAGCACGGTGGTGCTGGTCCGCTCGTACTCCCGGTACTCCCGGACGATGTCGGTGGAGAGGGAGAGGCTGACGTCCGGGTACGCCTCGTGGATGATCCGGGCCGCCTCCCGCTCGTGGCTCGGGTCGAGGAACGAGTGCAGGAAGCAGATCGCGATGGAGCGCACGCCCTGCTCCTCCACGAGCGTGCGGGCGGCCTCGCGGACGCTGCCCGGGTCCAGCTCCCGCACGACCCGGCCCTTGTAGTCCAGCCGCCCCACGACGCCGGCCGTGTACCGGCGCTTCACCAGGCTCTCCGGCCGCTGGTACGTGAAGTCGTACATGTGGTCGGCGGGGACGTTGCCGCGGCCGAGCAGGAAGATGTCCCGGAAGCCCTCGTTGGTGATGATGCCGGTGGCGCCGCCCCGCCGCTCCAGCACCGCGTTGAGGCCGAGCGTGGTGCCGTGGATGAACAGCTCCACCTCGGACAGGTCGGTACCCAGCTCGGCGATCGCGTTCAGCACGCCGTCGGCGGGGCGGGCCGGGGTGGTGGACGCCTTGCGGAAGCGGACCTGGTTGGTGCGAGTGTCCAGCTCCATCGCGTCGACGAAGGTCCCGCCGATGTCGACGGCGAGCCGGATGTGTGGATCGGGCACGGTTCTCAGGTCCTTTCCCGGAGCAGAGCGGGGATCTCGGGTACGCGCCAGCAGGCCGCCTCCGCCGCCCCGTACGACACGAGCCGCTGCGGCTCGGTCCGGCACCTGTCGGTGGCGAACGGGCACCGCGCGGCGAGCGGGCAGCCGGTGGTGGCATCCGCCTCGTCCAGGTCCTTGGCCAGCTCGACCCGAGGCAGGATCGCCCCGGAGCTGGCCGCGCCGTCGAGGCTGGGCGCGCTGGAGAGCAGGGCCCGCGTGTACGGATGCAGCGGGTTGCCGAACACCTCGTCCACCGGCCCCTGCTCGACGATCCGGCCGAGGTAGAGCACCACGACCCGGTCGCAGAAGCCGCGCACGGTGGCCAGATCGTGGGAGATGAACACCGAGCCTCGGGAGGCGTCCCCGGCCAGTTCGGCGATCACGTCGAGGATCTGCGCCTGCACGGTCACGTCCAGCGCCGAGGTCGGCTCGTCGAAGACGATCAGGTCGGGGTTGCCGACCAACGCGCGGGCGATGCCGACCCGCTGCGCCTGGCCGCCGGAGAGCTCGTGCGGGCGGCGCCGCAGCATGGCCGGGTCGAGGTTCATCCGGGCCAGCACCTCGGCGACCTTCCGCTCCCGCTCGGCCGCCGGTACGCCCAGCGCGCGCAACGGCTCGCCGATCGCGTCCGCCACCGTACGGCGCGGGCTCAGCGAGCCGACCGGGTCCTGGAAGACCAGCCGGGCCCGGGTACGCAGCCGGCGCAGCTTCTTGCCGCGCGGCGCGCGCAGGTCGGTGCCGGCGAGCCGTACGGTGCCGCTGCTGGGCGCGTTGAGGCCGAGCATGAGCCGGGCGAGCGTGCTCTTGCCGCAGCCGCTCTCCCCGACCACGCCCACCGTCTCGCCGGCGCGGACCTGAAGGGTGACGCCGCGCAGGGCGTGGTGGCCGCCGCTGCCGAAGCGGCTCCCGTACACGACGTGCGCGTCCGCTATGTCCAGCACGACGCGGTCGGTAGCCGTCCGCGCCGGCTTGCCGCCTCCCTCGGGGGGCGCCGTGACCGTGCCGGTCTGCGGATGGAAGCACGCGTACTGCCAGCCGTCGCCGGCGAGGGCGGGCCGCGACGCGCCGCACTCCTCGGTCGCGTGGGCGCAGCGCGGCGCGAACGGACACGCCGCGGGCGGCGACGGCAGCAGCGGCATGGCCCCACCGATCGCGCGGGCCGGTCGGCCGGAGACGTCCGGCACCGAGGCGAGCAGCGCCCGCGTGTACGGATGCGCCGGCTCGCGCAGCACCTTCGTCGCCGGGCCGCTCTCCACCACCGTGCCGGCGTAGAGCACCACGACCCGGTCGCAGATCGGCGCGATCGAGGCGAGGTCGTGCGAGATCAGCAGTACGCCCCGGCCGTCGGTGTCGGCGGCGTGCCGGAACTGGCGCAGGATCTCCCCGGTCAGCGTGACGTCCAGCCCGGTGGTCGGCTCGTCGGCGATCAGCAGCCCGGGCGCGCAGCCGGTGGCCAGCGAGATCATCACGCGCTGCGCCATGCCGCCGGAAAGCTCGTGCGGGTACGCCTCCAGCCGCCGGGCCGGGTTGCGGATGCCGACCGCCTCGAAGAGCTGGCGGGCGCTCTCCCGGGCCGCCGCCCGGTCCAGCTTCTGGTGCGTCGTGAGGCGGTCGGTGAGCTGGCGGCCGACGGTACGGGTCGGGCTGAGCGCGCCGCGCGGGTTCTGGAAGCAGAGCGCCGCGCCGTGGCCCCGGTGGGTCGCGAGCGCCGCCTCGTCCATGGCCAGCACGTCCGCGCCCTCGAACCGGACCGCGCCGCCGACCTCGGAGCCCTCGGGCAGCAGCGCCACGATCGCGCGGGCGACCATGCTCTTGCCGCCGCCGCTCTCGCCGACCAGCCCGACCACCTCGCCGGCGTCGACGTGCAGGTTGACCCCGCTGAGCGCGGCGACGTCCCGCCCCGGCCGCCGGATCAGCACCGACAGGTCCTCGATGGACAGAAGGTGGGTCCGGGCGTCCCGGTCCACTCGCTCGCGCGGCACCGAGGGCGCCGCCGTGCCACTTCGCTCGCTCATGCCCGTCCTCGCTTCGCTGCGGGCGGGCATGAGGCTCCACACGCGCTGTGCCTGATGATTCGCTCGCTTCGCTCGCTCATGAGGACCGCCTCCGGTCGGCGCGCTCCTGAAGGCCCTCGCCGAGCAGGCTGAAGCCGAGCACGCAGATCAGCAGGGTCAGGCCGGGCGGCACCGAGGTCCACCAGCGGCCGGCGACCACGTCCGGGCTGCCCAGGCTGATCATCGCGCCCCACTCGGCGGCCGGCACGGTCACGCCGAGGCCGAGGAAGGAGAGCCCGGCCAGCGTGAGCATCGCCCAGCCGCAGTTCAGCGGCGCGATGACCCGCACGGGCGTGAGGCTGTTCGGCAGTACGTGCCGCCACAGCACGCCGAGCGTGGAGGCGCCGGAGGTGATGGCGGCGTCCACGTACGGCAGCTCGCGGATCGACCGCACCTCGGCCCGGACCAGGCGCGCGTACGCCGGGGCGTTCACCGCCGCGATCGTGATGACCAGGTTGACGGTGCCGTTGCCGAGCAGGGCGGCGACCGCGAGCGCGAGGATGAAGGTCGGGAACGCCTGGAAGATGTCGACGATCCGCATCAGCACGTCGTCGACCCAGCCGCCGAGGTAGCCGGCGAGCAGGCCGAGCGCCGTACCGACCACGACCGCGAGCGCGACGGCGGTGACCGCCACGCCGAGGTCGAGGCGGGCGGCGTAGAGCAGCCGGCTCCAGATGTCCATGCCGTTGGTGTCGGTGCCGAGCAGGTGCGCGCCGCCCGGTGCGGCGAGGGTCGCGTTGGGGTCGATCTCCTCCGGGCCCCAGTTGCTGAGCAGCGGCGCGAACAGGGCGGCGAGCGCGACCACGGCCAGGATCGCCGCGCCGGTGACGATCAGCGCGCGGGAGAAGCCGCCACCGCCGGCCCGGCGCTTGGCGGCCGGCGTCGGCGTGCCGCCCGTGGCTCGCAGGTCGGCTGCGATTTCTTCGCTCACTCGCTCACCGCCATCGTGGGCAAGACCCGTCCACGCACGCTCGTCCGCATCAGATCCTCACTCTCGGGTCGAGGATCGCGTGTACCAGGTCGGCGATCAGGAACACGATCACGTAGCAGAGCGCGATCAGCAGTACCGACGCCTGCACGACCGGGTAGTCCCGGTAGAGCAGCCCGCGCAGCGCCCACTGGCCGAAGCCCTGCCACGAGTAGACGTACTCGACCAGGACGGTCGAGCCGATCGCGGTGCCGAAGACCAGCGCGGCCAGCGCCGGCAGCCGGACCAGGGCGGGGCGCAGCAGGTACCCACGAAGGAGCGTGCGCGGGCGCAGGCCGTGCGTGGTCGCGGCGAGGTACGCCTCGGAGCGCAGCACCTCCAGCGCGGAGGCGCGGACGCTGCGCAGCAGCGGCGCCACGACCACGATGGCGAGCGTGGCGACCGGCAGCACGAGGTGGCTGAGCGCCGAGGTGAACGCCGGCCCGTTGGCGGTCAGCATCGCGTCGACCAGGTCGGCCCCGGTCAGCGGCGTGAGGTTGGTGTCGGGGTCGACCCGGCCGCTCGGCGCCGGGAACCAGCCCAGCACGCTGTAGCCGACCAGGATGAGCACAAGGCCCAGCCAGAACTCCGGCATCGAGTTGCCGATCAGCGCGACGATCCGCACGCTGTGGTCGCCGAAGCGGTCCGCCCGGCGGGCCGACCAGACGCCCAGCACGACGGCGATCACCAGCGCGAGGCTGACCGCGATGACGACCAGCTCGAGTGTGGGGCCGACCCGGAGCGCCAACTCCGAGCCGACCGAGGTGCCGCTCTGGATCGACGTGCCGAAGTCGCCGGTGACCAGCCCTCGCAGGTAGTCCAGGAACTGCTCCCAGATCGGCTTGTCCAGGCCGAAGCGGGCGCGGGCGGCCGCCGCGTCCGCTTCGGTGGCGTTCGGGCCGAGGATGGTCCTGATCGGGTCGCCGGGCAGCACGCGCACCAGCACGAACGTCAGTACGACGACGCCGAGCAGGACCGGGACGACCTGGAGCAGTCGCCGGGCGAGGAACCGGAGGAGCCGCATCCGAGGGTCAGGCCGACGTGCTCAGGTAGCGGAGCCGGGCCAGCCCGTCCATCGGCTGGACCCAGCCGGCGACCGACGAGCGGACCGGCAGGTTGAAGTTGGGCTGACAGATGATCACCCAGGGCACCTCGGCCGCGAAGATCTCCTGGACCCGCTTCCACAGCGCCAGCCGGGCCGGCTCGTCGACCGTGGTGTGCGACCGCTCGTAGATCTGCTCGATCTCGGCGTTGGTGTAGTTGGCGTAGTTGAGGTTGGCGCCCTTCACGAAGCTCGTGGCGAGCATGTACTCGACGTCGTTGACCCACAGCTGGCCGGACGTGAGCTGGAGCGGGATGTTCTTCTGCTGCCGCCGGCCGGCGAGCGTGGCCGGGTCGAGCGGGGTCAGCTTCAGCTCGATGCCGACCTTGCGCGCCTCGCTCTGCACCAGCACCGCGATCTGCTGCTGCGTGTCGTTGTCGGTCTCGAAGACCAGCTCCGAGCTGACGGTACGGCCGCCGAGCGCCGCCTTGGCCTGGTCGACGTTGTACGTGTACGGGTAGCCGGCCTCGTCGTAGCCGGGCATGTCCAGCGGCACGAGGCTCTTCGTGGGGCGGGCGTCGCCGCCGTACACGTTGGCGATGATCTGCTCGTACGGCACCGCGTACGCCAGCGCCTTGCGGACGTTGACGTCATCGAACGGCGCGGTCGTGACGGACATCTGGATCGCGACCTGCTCGTTGCTGGCGGCCGAGACGACCGTGACGCCGTCGGTCTTCTTGAGGTCGGCGATGTCCCGCTGGCCGATGCCGAGCGCCACGTCGATGTCGCCGTTCTGCAACTGGAGGCGCTGGTTGGAGCCGTCCGGCACCACGGTGATCCGGATGGTGGCCGCCTTCGCCGGGTCCGGGCCGGGGTACCCCTTGTTGGCCTCCAGCACGATCTCCTGGCCCTGCGTGGCCTTGGTGACGTTGAAGTAGCCGCCGGTCGGCGGGTTCTTCGCCAGCCAGTCCTTGGCCCACGGGTCGGCGTCGGTGGCGTGCTTCTTGGCCTCCACCGAGTCGAAGACGTACAGCGAGATGGCCTGGATCTGCCGGGTCAGCGCGCTCGGGAACGCCTGCGTGATCCGCACGGTGTAGTCGTCGACGACCTCGATCTGGTCGGGCTCGGTGAGGCCGATCGTCCGGTAGATGCCGGCGACGTTGGCCTGGGCGGCGAAGGCCCGGTCCTTGGACCACTTGACGTCCGCGGCCTTCATCTCGTTGCCGCTGGCGAACTTGACGCCCTGGCGCAGCTTGAGCGTCCAGACCTTCTGGTCGGCGCTCGGCTCGAACGACTCGGCGAACGTCGGCGTGACGTTCTGCGTATCGAGGATCCTGGAGCCACCGGCTTCGGTGACGCCGTAGTCGATCAGGTATGGGAAAACGTTCTTGTAGAGCATGAGCGCCGTCAGGTCGAACCCGACGAAGTCCTGGTCCCAGCTGCTGAGGTAGCTGGAGACCGCGATGCGCAAAGTGCCGGCGGCCGGCCCCGCCGACTTGTCGCCCGAGCCGCCCTCCTTCGAACCGGCGGCACAGGCGCCGGTCGCGAACAGCAGCGCGACGCCGCCGCCGAGCTGGAGCACGGAACGGCGAGAAACACGGCGAGAAAGGCCTGAATCAGCCATGGGAAGTCCTTCCAGAACCGCGACGAGGTGGACCATGACGCCGCACCTGCTTCGTGTGTTCTATCAGGCTTCAAGATTGTGAACAAGAGCGCCGGGCCTGTTCACCAAACCGTTGCGTCCTAGCTGATGGGCGCGGTCTGGTCGCATCACTGAGCGGCGCTGGTCGCTTGTTCACCAGCGTTCACAGGAACGTTACAGCGGACCGGCCCAGATCCGGTACGAACGGCTGAGAAAGTCAGGACCGGGCAGCCAGGTCGAGGGCGATGTCGGTGATCATGTCCTCCTGGCCGCCGACCAGGCGCCGCTCGCCCACCTCGACCAGGATCCGGCGCACGTCGACGCCGTACTGCCGGGAGGCGGTCTCGGCGTGGCGCAGGAAGCTGGAGTAGACGCCGGCGTACCCGAGCGTGAGCGTCTCCCGGTCGACCCGCACGGGCCGGTCCTGGAGCGGGCGCACGAGGTCGTCCGCGGCGTCCATGAGCGCGTACAGGTCGCAACCGTGCGTCCAGCCCTGGAGGGACGCCACCGCCACGAACGCCTCGATCGGGCAGTTTCCGGCCCCGGCGCCCTGCCCGGCCAGCGAGGCGTCCACGCGGCGCACGCCCTCCTCCACGGCGACGACCGAGTTGGCCACGCCGAGCGCGAGGTTGTGGTGGGCGTGGATGCCGATCTCGGTCGCCGGGTCGAGCGCGTCGCGGTAGGCGCGGACCCGCTCGCGTACGCCGTCCATGGTCAGCCGGCCGCCGGAGTCGGTCACGTAGACGCAGTGCGCGCCGTACGACTCCATGAGCCGCGCCTGGGCGGCCAGCCCGGCGGCGTCGTTCATGTGCGACATCATCAGGAAGCCGGAGACGTCCATGCCGAGTTCGCGGGCGGTGGCGATGTGCTGGGCGGCGATGTCGGCCTCGGTGCAGTGCGTGGCGATCCGTACGGACGTGACACCGAGGTCGTACGCGCGGCGCAGGTCGTGCACGGTGCCGATGCCGGGCAGCAGCAGCGTGGTGAGCCGGGCCTGCCGCACAGCCGCGCGGGCCGCCTCGATCCACTCCCAGTCGGTGTGGCTGCCCGGACCGTACGTGAGACTCCCCCCGCCCAGCCCGTCGCCGTGCGAGACCTCGATGGCGTCCACGCCGGCCGCGTCCAGCGCCGCCGCGATCCGGCCCACGTCGTCCAGCGAGTAGCGGTGCCGGATGGCGTGCATGCCGTCCCGCAGCGTCACGTCCTGTACGTACACTCCGGTCACGCGAGCACCTCCGTGGACGTGGCGATGCGCTCGGCGACCCGCAGCGCCGCCGAGGTCATGATGTCGAGATTGCCGGCGTAGGCGGGCAGGTAGTGCGCGGCCCCCTCCACCTCCAGGAAGACCGTGACCCGCCACAGCGGGGTCCCGTCCGGCACGGCGGCGAGCGTGTGCGTCGGCTCGTCCGGCGCGACCGGCGTGAACTGCACCTCCTGCTTGAGCCGGTAGCCGGGCACGTACGCCCGCACCGCCTCGACGGCGGCCCGCACCGAGTCGGCGACCGCCCGCTGGTCCGCCTCGCCGACGAGGCAGAGCACGGTGTCCCGCATGATCATCGGCGGCTCGGCCGGGTTGAGCACGATGATGGCCTTGCCCCGGGCCGCGCCGCCGACCCGCTCGATGGCGAGCCGCGTGGTCTCGGTGAACTCGTCGATGTTGGCGCGCGTGCCCGGTCCGGCCGAGCGGGACGCGATCGACGCCACGATCTCGCCGTAGTGGACCGGCGTGACCGCCGCGACGGCCGCGACGATCGGGATGGTCGCCTGCCCGCCGCAGGTCACCATGTTGACGTTCGGCGCGTCGAGGTGGGCGTCGAGGTTGACGGACGGCACCACGTACGGGCCGAGCGCGGCCGGCGTGAGGTCGATGAGCCGCTTGCCGTACGGCCGCAGCGCCGCGTCGTTCGCCACGTGCGCGGCGGCCGACGTCGCGTCCAGGACGATCTGGACCTCGTCGAAGCCGGGCATCTCGACCAGCCCGCGCACACCGTCCGATGTGGTCGGTACGCCGAGCCGGCCGGCCCGGGCCAGGCCGTCCGAGGCCGGGTCGATGCCGACCATCGCCGCGACATCCAGGTGCGGGGAGAGCCGCAGCACCTTGATCATGAGGTCGGTGCCAATGTTGCCGGAACCGATGATCGCCACCTTCGTCCTGCTCATCGCGCCCTCCACAAATGATCCATTCAAGTTGGATGATTAAAAAATTTGGGCTACCGCCATGTCCGCCGCGGGCAAGGCCGCTGCTCCCGCAGCCTCACCCTCCGCCGTCACACATCCCGAGCCGAGGTCGACGTCCGCGGCGCGGGCCTCGGTCTTGTGGAGGCGGAGATCAGGGCCGCGGGAGCGGCGGTCCGAACCACGGCGGACATCGCGGCAGCTCAAATCCTCTGTCTCTTCGAAGATCTTCAGAGGTCCAGCACGAGCCTCTTGGTCAGTGCCCGGGAGACGCACGGGAGCATGACCTTTCCGGCCGCCCGCTCCTCCTCGGAGAGCAGCGAGTCGCGGTGGTCCGGCGTCCCGTCGATGACCCGCGTCTCGCAGGTGCCGCAGATGCCCTCCCGGCAGGCGCTGGAGAGCCAGATGTCGGTCTCCTCCAGCGCGTCCACGATGGACACGCCCGGATCGACCCGGACGGTGACGTCGGAGCGCTGGCAGACCACCTCGAAGGGGGCGTCCGGCCCGAAGTCCTGCGGCTTGGCCGCGAACCGCTCCAGCCGCAGGCTCCCCGGCGGCCAGGCGGCGCAGCGGGCCTCGACGGCGGCGAGCAGCGGCTCCGGCCCGCAGCAGTACACCAGCGTGTCGGGGCCGGGCGTGCCGAGCAGCGCGTCCAGGTCGAGCAGGCCCCGCTCGTCCTGCGGCACGATCTCCACGCGGTCCCCGTACCCGGCCAGCTCCTCGTGGAAGGCCATGGAACGGCGGCCCCGGCCGCCGTAGACCAGGCGCCAGTCCCGGCCCTCGGCCGCGACCTGGCGGACCATCGGCAGGATCGGGGTGATGCCGATGCCGCCGGCGACGAAGAGGTAGCGCGGCGACGGTTCCAGCGTGAAGTGGTTGCGCGGCCCGTCGATCCGGACGGTCTGGCCGGGGCGCAGCCGCTCGTGCACGTACGCCGAGCCGCCCCGACTCTCCTTCGCGTGCAGCACGGCGACCCGGTAGCGGCCGCGGTCGGCGGGGTCGCCGCAGAGCGAGTACTGCCGGAGCCGGTCGCCGAGGTGCAGGTCGAGGTGGGCGCCGGGCGTCCAGGTGGGCAGCTCGGCGCCGTCGGGGTCGACCAGCACGAGCGACAGGACGCCCTCGGCCTCCCAGGTCGCCTGCTTGACCAGGACGTCCATCGGATCAGTCCCGCCCGGTCAGGAAGCCGATGTTGAGCGCGTCGAACCGGTCCGAGTGCTCGTGCTGGGGCCAGTGCCCGCACCGCTCGAAGATCTCCAGCCGGGAGCCGGGGATCGACGCGTTCATCCGCTTGGCCTCGGGGACCTCGCCGAACGGGTTCTCCGCGCCCCACACGATCAGGGTCGGCGCGGTGATCCGCCCCATCTGCTCCTCGCTGAGCAGGTCCGGCTCCCGGTTCTCGATCTCCTGGAGGCACAGCAGTTTGTCCAGCCCGGCCTTGAACTCGGGACGGTGGTAGATGTCGTGCCGCACCGCCACCAACTCGTCGCTGACGTCCTTGGCCGGGTCGTGCATCAACAGTTCGAGGCGCTTTCGGGTCAGGCCGATGTCGTCGCTCTCCACCGCGGCGCGCGTGCTGGTCTTGATCCGCTCCATCACGTTCGGGTTGGCCACCGTGCCGCCGGGCGCGACCAGCGTCAGCCGGGCGACCCGCTCGGGGTGGTCGGCGGCGAGCCGGCCGGCGACCCAGCCGCCCAGCGACTCGCCGACCAGGTGCGCCCGGTCGGCGCCGATCGCGTCGAGGTACGCCAGCAGGTGCTCGACGTAGCGCTCGATCCGGTACGGCGCGTCGATCCCGGCGGTGTAGCCGTGGCCGAGCATGTCGATCGCGTGGCAGCTGAAGTGCCGCGAGTGCGCCGGGAAGTTGCGGACGAACGCCTCCAGGTGGCCGCTGGTCCCGTGCAGGAAGACGACCGGCTCGCCCGCGCCGGCCCGGAGCGCGCGGGTACGCACCCCACCGGCGTCCACGTAGTCCAGCGAGAACGGCACGCCGGTCAGGTCGGTCCAGAACGTCATCGGTTACCTCCGGGAACGAGCGCGGCCACACCCATGCCGGTGAGCCACTGGGGGATCGGTGCGTACGCGAGCGTGCGGCCCTCGGCCGGGCCAACGGCGGCGGCCATGGTGACCCAGGAGCGGATCTCCTGGCCGCCGTTGCCCGCCTCGGCCTCGACCCGGTCGTTGTCGTAGCCGACGATCTCGGCGAGCCCGCCGGTGGCGAGCAGGTCGAGGAAGCGGCGGTCGAAGTCGGGGTTGATGTCGGCCTCGGCGGCCCGGATGATCTGCCGCCGGCGCACCTCGTACTCCTTCCACGACGTGCGCCCGTTGAGCCATGCCTCGACGAGGAAGCGGTCGTCGTCCGAGAACGTCTCGAACCACTTCGGCCACGGCAGCCGGTGCGACAGGCCGCCGGAGGCGATCACGACGACCCGCTTGCCGGCGCCGTCGCCGGCGACCGCCCGGCCGATCTGCTCGCCGAGCCGGTGGCAGCGGCGCAGCGTCGGCAGCGGCGGCGCGAACATGTTGAGCACCACCGGCACGATCGGCACGTCCAGCCCCGGCACGAGGTACTGCAGGCTGTGCGTGATGCCGTGGTCGACCTGGAGCCGCAGCGAGAACGCCGCGTCGAACTCGTTCTCCAGCAGCGAGTCGACGAGGCTCCGGGCGAGCGCGGTGTCGACCGGCAGCGGCCCGCCGGGCGTGCCGGACTCCCCCGCGCCGACGCACTCGGCGACGCCGATCGTCACCGCCGGCATGAGGTCGAGGAAGAAGCCGCGGAAGTGGTTGGAGCCGATGATCACCACGGCGTCCGGGCGCGCCTCGGCGACCAGCGCCGCCGCCTCCTCCAGCCCTTCGCGGAACGCGATCGCGTCCGGCAGGTCGGCGACCTCGTCCCAGTGCGTGTTCATCAGCGTGCTGTGCGAGGCACCGACGCCGAGGACGACCTGACTCATTGGAGACGCCGCTGGTCGCGGACCACCGTGCCGGTGGTGAGCAGGAGCAGGCGGGCCAGGCCGCGGCGGACCTGCGGGATGGCGGCGGCGGCCACGACGACGGCGGCCACGACAACGGGGGTACGGAACTTCATCACTCGGCCTTCGTACGCTGCGGACGGGTCTGGACCACGGGCTTGGAGCGCTCGACGAGCCGGCGCCAGCCGGTGATCGACAGGTCGGGGCGGTAGAGCCGCTCCGGCGGGGCGTCGGTCACGTCGACCATCCAGGCGTCCTGGCCGGTGAACTGGCCGTGGAAGAGCCAGCGGATACCGGCGAGGTACTTGGCCTTGAACGCCGCGGCGGTCAGCCCCTTCTCGAACCGGACCATGATCTGCACGTACCGGACGTGGTCCTCGTCCACCGGCACGTACCACTCGTAGTGGATGAACTGGGGGTACGCGACACGCAGCAGACCGGGCAGGCGGATGGAGACGAAGCCCGGGATCTTCAGCGAGTCGATGACGGGGTTGACCCGCTTGCCCTTGCCGGGGCGGTCGGGCAGCGGCATCCGCTTCCACCACCGCTTGTTGGTCCACGTGCCAAGACCGGGGAACTCGGCCTCCCAGTGCAACTCCTCCTGGACCCGCACCAGCCACGGCCCCTCCTGCTGGAGGCGGGTCTTGTTCCACGCCGGCATCACCTTGAACAGCCGCCACAGGGCGGTGTTGTGCAGGTACTTGGCGTGCCCCTCGTCGAAGCCGTTCTCCGCGGCGAAGCGCCAGTTGCCGTTGCGCACGTCGCTGCGGCCGCCCATCACGAAGTCGTTGTCGAGCAACTCGGCCGGGATGTCCCGCTCCACCGGCGGTACCGGGCCGGCGCCGACGTAGACCCAGACCAGGCCCAGCCGCTGCTGCACGGGGTACGTGCGGACCTTGAGCTTGCCGCAGATCGGCGAGTCCGGGCCGTCGGTGAGGACCGCGCAGAGGTTGCCGGTCTTCAGCTCGAACGTCCAGCCGTGGTACGCGCAGCTGACCGTGTCCGGAAACTGGCGGCGCCCGTGCGAGAGCGGCACGCCGCGGTGCGGGCACCGGTCGTGCAGCGCGTAGATCTCGTCGCCCTCGCGCACCAGCACGATGTCCTCGCCGAGGATCTTCACGGGGCGCGGCTTGCGCGTGAAGCGGTCCGCCCAGTCGACGGGGTACCAGTAGTCGCGCAGACCGAGCGTGGCGCTCTCGTACTGGGGCCAGGCCGACCAGTCCTGCCCCTCCATCACCGGCGCCTGCCCCTCGGGGGTGTCGTTCTGCCACACCGGCGGCTGCCCCGCCTCGCGCTCGATGGTCATTTGTTCCGAACCTCCGCGTGGGTCTTATCCAGGTGTGCGCCCAACCACCGCGCGGCCGCGTCAACGACCTCGTCGAAGTGGTGGCCGCGGTAGATGTCGTGGTGGGTCGCGTCCGGCAGCGTGAGCAGTTCCTTGGGCTCGCGCGCGGCGGCGTACAGCGCGCCGGCGTGCTCCCTGTCGGCGGCCACGTACTCCCGGGTCGCGCCGAAGCCGTGGCAGAAGACGACCGCCGGCACACCGGCCTCGGGGCGCTCCTCCGGCAGGAAGAGCGAGCCCGCGAGGCGCAGCCGGTCGACGTGGAAGTGGACCGTCCTCATCGGACCGCCGCCAGCCGCTTGAGGGCGTCGTCGAGCTGCACGACGTCGGCGTACTTGGCGTCCATCTCGTAGAGGCTCACCCCGGCGGAGAGGCGCGAGCGGTCGAAGACGGCCTGCTCGACCACGAACGGCTGGAAGCCGTGCGAGAACGCGTCCACCACCGAGGCGCGTACGCAGCCGGAGGTCGTGGTGCCGGCGATGATGAGGTCGTCCACGCCCAGCGAGTGCAGGTACGTGGCGACCGGCGTGTTGAAGAACGCGCTGGCCCGGGGCTTGGCGACGACCAGCTCGCCGTCGCGCGGCGCCGACTCGGGCACGAAGTCGACCGCGCCGGGCCGGCCGTTGACGAACTCGCCGACCAGCTCGTTCTTCACCGTCGGGCCGAGAAGCCGGGCGGCCGGGCCGGCCGGGCGCAGGTGCACGACCGGCACGCCGGCGGTACGGGCGGCGTCGAGCAGCGCGGCGACGGCGGGCAGCGCCTCGTACGCGGCCGGGCCGCAGGCGGTGGGCCACTGCGCGATCGCCGCCTCCAGGTCGAGGCCGGGCGAGCCGACGAACGACCGGACGACGTCGATGACCAGGACCGCGGGACGCTCCCCCGGCTCCTGCCGGTGCGCGAACGACGCGTACGCCGTGCCCGCCTCCCCGGCGAAGACCTCCTGCCACCACCTCATGACACACCTCCAATTGACGCCCGGTCCCGCGTGCAGGCGTCGACCGCCGCGGCCACGATCAGCCGGGTCAGCCGCAGCATGTTCGGCAGTGACGCGGCGTTCATCCCCAGCGGGAAGTCCACTTCGGAGCCGTCCGTCGAGGCGAGTCGCGGCATCCCGATCCGCGCCGTCGGGATGCCCCGGTTGCGCAGGATGTTGCCGTCGGTCGCGCCGCTCGTCGTCCGGTACACCTCGTCGACCACGTGCGGCGCGCCGGTGACCGCCTCGAACGCCCGCACGCAGGCCCCGACGATCCAGGTCTGCGGGTCGGTGTGGCTGCCCGGGATGGAGAGCGTCATCTCCCACGTGGCGGAGACGTCGCCGAGCCGTTCCAGTGCGGCGGCCAGCCCTTCGCCGAACTGCCGAGCCGCGTCCGCCGGCGTCGTACGCGGGCTGATCCGCAGGTCCACCGTGAACTCGCAGACCGCCGGGCTGAACGCCGCGGTCCGCTCCCAGCCGCCGCGCACCGAGGCGACGTGCCCCTGCGGCGCGACGAGCCCACCGGTGTTGCGGGCGGTGTACTCGGGGAACCAGCGCTCCAACTCGCCGATCAGCCGGGCCGCGTCGACCACCGCGTTGCGGTACGGCAGGCGCTGCCGGCTGCCGACGTAGTTGAAGGTGCCGAGGACCCGGACGGTGAACCAGCAGAGCCCGACCTCCTCGTGGGAGACCGACCAGCCGGGCTTGGCGAGGATCGCGTGGTCGGCCCACACGCCCTGTTCGAGCATGAACGAGCAGCCGTTGCCCTGCCCGGTGTTGGCCCGGGTCGCGCCGGGGCGGCTGTTGGTGGGCATGCCGCCGGCGCCGAGGCCGACCAGCAGGTCACCGCGGAGCGGGAGGCCCGCCGCGGCGACCGCCGAGGCCGCCTCGACCACGCAGGCGGCGTGCCCCTTGGGGTTGCTGGCGCCGAGGCCGATCACCGTGTCGCCGTCGAGCAGCCCCTCGGTGCGCATGTCCGGGCGGAGGGCGTCGCCGACGTACGGCAGGTCCTCCTCCTCGGTGCCGACCGAGAGCGTGTCGATCGGCGCGTACAGCAGCAGGTCGGCGCCGGTGCCGTCGCCGCGCAGCCGGCCGACCGCGTTCCCCTGCCGCTCGTCGATCTCCTGGTACGTCGCCTCCAGCCCGACCTCGGCCAGGTGGCCGGTGAGCAGCCGGGCGAGTGCCGCCTCGTCCCCGGTCGGGCTCGGCGTCGACACCATCCGCAGAGCGAGGTCGCGGAGGCGGTCGGCGTCGATCGCCGCCCACGCCCGCTCGACAAGCTCGGTCATCGGCCCTCCCTCCCGTGTGCCCTGGGTCGTCCGGGTCCATAGGCTGCGCGACCAGCCACGGAACTGACCAGCGCGGCATCCCGGTCAGTGGATGCAGGCGCATCCCGGGCGGCCGGCGACCGAACTACGCTGGCCACAGCGGCGGCACGGACCAAGCCGACAAACCTCACGACAGGACTAAAACCGGATGATCGCCCCGATGTTCTCTCCGCACTACGCCCGGACGCGCAGCGGCCTGATGCACTACGTGGAGATGGGCGCGGGCGAGCCGCTGGTCCTGCTGCACCAGACGCCCAGCTCGTGGGACGAGTTCCGCGAGCTGATGCCGCTGCTGGCGGAGAAGCGGCGGGTCATCGCGCCGGACATCCTCGGCTTCGGCGCCTCCGAGTCGATCGAGGACCACTCCATCGAGCGGTACGCCGGCGCGGTGATCGCGCTCCTCGACGAGCTGGGCCTCGACCGGGTCGACCTGCTCGGCCATCAGCTCGGCGGCATCGTGGCCGTGGAGGTGTCGCACCAGCGGCCGGAGCGGCTGGGGCGGCTGATCCTGTCCGGCACGCCGTACGTGGACGAGGAGTTCCGCCGCAACCGGCCGCAGATGCATCCGCTCAGCCTGGTCGAGCTCCAGGACGACGGCCGCCACCTGACGGAGCTGTGGGTACGCCGCAGCGGCTTCTACCCGCCGGCCCGCCCCGACCTGCTCGACCGGTACGTGCGCGACGTCCTGCTGCTGGAGCACCAGGCCGAGGAGGGCCACCGGGCGATCAGCGCGTACCGGATGGAGGGGCGCACCGGCTACCCCGGTCCGGTGCTCTGCATCGGCGCGACAGCCGACCCGATCACGTACCACCACGTGCCGCGCCTGGTCGAGCGGCTGCCCCGGGCCCGGCTGGAGATCATCCAGGGCGGCATGGTGCCGCTGATGGAGCAGATGCCCGACGAGGTCGCCGCGCTCGTCTCGAAATTCCTGGACGAAACCACGTGACGGCGCCGGGGGAAGCCGACAAGCTCGACCCTCGGTCGGTGGTCGGCAAGATCGAGATCATCCTCGACGCGTTCACGATGGACGACGTCGAGCTGTCGCTGGCCGAGCTGGTCCGCCGCACCGGCCTGCCGCGCACCACCGTCCACCGCATCTGCCAGGTCGCCACCACCTGGGGCGTCTTGGAACGCTCCGGCGCCGACTACCGGCTCGGGCTGCGCCTGTTCGAGCTGGGGCAGCGCGTGCCCCGCCAGCGCATCCTGCGCGACGCGGCCCGCCCGTACATGCAGGAGCTGCTCTACCGCACCCGCTCGGTGGTCCACCTGGCGATCGTGGACGGCCTCGACGCGCTGGTCATCGAGCGCCTGTCGCCGTTTCGCCAGCCGACGCGGCTGACCCAGATCGCCGGCCGGATGCCGATGCACTGCACGGCGGTGGGCAAGGCGCTGCTCGCGTACTCGCACCCGCACCTGGTCACCGAGGTGCTCCGGGCCGGGCTGCCGCGCCGTACGCCACGCACCATCACGTCGGCGCTGCACCTGAGCCGCGCGCTGGAACGGGCCCGGGAGACCGGTACGGCCACCGAGGTCGAGGAGATGCACGTCGGCTACCTCGCGGTGGGCGCGCCGGTGCTCAACTCCGAGAAGGGCGCGATCGCGGCCATATCGGTGACCTCGGCGCTGCACACCACCACCGCCGAACAGCTCGCCGACCTGGTGAAGGAGGCGGCGGCCGGCATCGGCACGACGTTGCGCTCCGCGTACGGCTAGGTCACGTTGTACCCTGTTGTTCGTGGTCACGAGAAGTTCCCGCAGCTGGGATTCCGAGCCCTCGGTGAGCACCGAGGAATTGCTGGCCGCCGTCGGGATTGAGATCACCGAAGAAGGCAAGGCCCGGGCCCGAGAGCGGCTGGACCGGGCGGCTGCCGCCCGCACACCGGAGCGGCGGGATGCGCTACGCGCGAAGGTCGGCCTTCCCCCCAAGGCGCCGGCCGCCTGACTACGCTCTGGGGCTGTGACAGACCGGCCCCTACGCGCAGTCCTGGATACGTCCGCGATACTCCGGTTCATCCACGGCGGCGACCGGTCGATCGGCGTCGGGGAGACCATCGCCGAGATCAACGATGAGGGCGCCGCATTCGGACTTCCGGTCGCCTGTATGGCCGAGGCGTGGCGGGCGGCTGGCGACGGTCATCCAGACCTGTTCCAGCTACTGTCCGAGCATGAGGCATCGGCCCTGTTGCGGGGTCCGGAGGACTGGCAGGCGGTCGCTGCGGCGACCGACATCGCGGGCCGGCCGGATGCCGCCGTGGCGGCATTGTTGGCGATCGACTACGACGTGCCTCTGCTGTCGACCACGCCCGGCTTGTACGCGGGCTTCGGGGACGCGGACCTCGTGATCGAGGTCTGAGCCCAACCCCACAAACGCCGTCGGCGGCGCCTGCCGTCAGGATGTGCCTGCGCGCCAGGTGTCGATATCGGCGCGCAGCGCCTCCTCGTCCGACGTCGGGGGCCGGCCGCCGGCGATCCAGCCGAGCAGCGCCTTGACGTCGCCGAAGAAGGCCGGCGCCGGGGCGACCCGGAAGAGCCGCAGGTCGTAGAGGACGCTCCGGGCGCCGGGGCGGTGCAGGCACAGGTGCACCGGTGCCCGGCCGGGATGGGCGGCCAGGATCTGCTCCAGCTCCCGTACCAGGCGCGGGCTGAGCCGGTCCTGCTGGAGCGAGATCACGACGGCCGGCTCGGCGTCGGCGCGGGCGAGGTCGAGCGGGGTGACCTCCTCGCCGTAGACGCTCGTCGTCTCGTCGCGCACGTTGATCCGGCCGCGCACCGAGACGACACGGTCCTGGGCGAGCGTGTCGGCGTACTCGGCATAGGTCTTGGGGAAGATCAGACACTCCACGGCGGCGTCGTGGTCCTCGACGGTGAGGATCGCCCACGGGCTGCCCTGCTTGGTGATCTTTCGCTGGAGTCCGGCGATGATGCCGGCGACCCGGACCGCGCCGTCCTGGCGCCCGGCGGCGAGCAGGTCGGCGATGGTGGTGTCGCGGTTGGCCGCGAGCAGGCGTTCGGCGCCGTCGAGCGGATGGCTGGAGACGTAGAGGCCGAGCATCTCCCGCTCGAAGGCGAGCAGCGTGACCCGGTCCCACTCCCCTTCGGGGACGGCGACCGCGAATGCCGCCGGGGAGGCCGCCGGCCCGAAGAGCGAGTCCTGGCCGTGCGCCTGCTTCCGCTTGACGTCGGCGATCGCGTCGACCGCAGTCTCGTGTACGGCGACGATGCCCTTACGGTGGTGGCCCAGCGAGTCGAACGCGCCGGCCTTGGCCAGCGACTCGACGACCCGCTTGTTGCAGACGGCGGCCGGGACCTTGGCGAGGAAGTCGTCGAGGTCGGTGTACGCCCCCTTCGCCTCGCGCGTGGCCACGATCGCGTCCACCACGCCGGCGCCGACGTTGCGGACCGCACCGAGGCCGAAGCGGATGTCGGCGCCGACCGCGGCGAAGGTGAGCTGGCTGGCGTTGACGTCGGGCGGCAGCACCTTGATGCCGAGCCGGCGGCAGTCGGACAGGTCCGGTGCGCGTTGCCGCGCGGGACCCGGCCGGTGCGTGGGCTATGCCGGGGACATAGCCGCTTGCGGCAGGTTTGAACGGGCAGTGTCCCCGACATAGCCCCTCGCGGCCGGGTCCCGCGCATCCACGGCGCGAGGCGCGCATCCGGCGTCCGTCCTTCCGGGTCGGCGGCGGGCAGGCGGTGATCCGCATGACGCCGGGCCGGGTTGGGGCACCGGCGCGCCCAGCTCGACAGCTTCCCCAACGCATGACCCGCGCGATCACCCGACCCGGGAGCTCTTCAGATCCTTGGTCTCGTGCGGCGCGAGCGGACAGCTACCTGGGCGCGAACGCCAGGTCGGCGAGGGCCGCGTGGGCGGCGCGGCGGACGAGCACGGCGACGAGCTGCCGCTGGTACGCCTCGTCGCCGCCGGGGGCCACCGCCAGCGTCTCGGCCGCCGCCTCGCCGGCCTGGCGCAGCTCCACCGGTCCGGCGTCGAGCGGCACGCCGACCAGGGCGTCCGCCGCCGCTGGCAGCGGGGCGGGGATCGGCGAGGCCGCGCCGGCCACCACGCGGGCCGCGGTGACGACGCCGCCGGTCGCGGTGAGACGGACGGTCACGGTGGCGGCCGGGCGCTCGACCAGGATGAACCGCTGGTGGGCCAGGGCCGTGCCGGCGGCCGGCACGGGCACGTCCACGCCGACGATCACCTCGTCCTCGGTGAGCACGGTCTGGAACGGCGCGACCGTCAGGTCGGCGGCCGCGACGGTCCGGGCCGCGCCGGCCGACGAGACGCACGAGACGGTCGCGCCGGCCGCGATGAGAAACGTGGCCAGGTCGGAGTGGGGGCGGCCGGAGGCGAGGTTGCCGCCGACCGTGCCGGTGGCCCGGATGCGTGGGTTGGCGAGGCGCCGCTCCAGCCAGGCCAGCGCCGGCAGCGTCTGGGCGACCAGCGGTGCCCGTTCGAGCCGGCGGTGGGTGACCAGCGCCCCGATCCGCAACACTCCATCGTGGACAGTCAGCGGGTCGAGGCCGGGCACGCCCTTGAGATCGACCAGATAGCGGGGCGTGGCCTCGCCGAGCTTCATGGCGAGCAGCAGCTCAGTACCGCCGGCGTAGGCGGCCGCCTCGCCGGTCTGCTCGGCCAGCAGCGCGCACGCCTCCGCGACCGTGGCCGGGCGGAGCAGGGTGAAGTCAGGAAGCATGGATCCACCGCCACACGCGGTCCGGCGACATGGGCAGCTCGGGGACGCGTACCCCGGCGTGGGTCACGGCGGTGACCAGCGCGGCGGTGAGGCCGCCGAAGACGCCCTCGCCGCAGCCCTTGGCCCCGAAGGGGCCGGGACCGTCGCCGTTCTCCACGATCACGCAGGTCATCTCCCCCGGCATGTCCGACACCGTGGGTATCCGGTAGTCGAGCAGGCTGCCGTTGCGCAGCACGCCGTCCGGGCCGAACCGCATCTCCTCGAAGAGCGCGTTGCCGACCACCTGGAGCGTGCAGCCCTCGTCCTGGCGCTCGACCAGGGTCGGGTTGATCGCGCGGCCGACGTCGGCCACCGTCACCGCCTCGCGGACGTCGATCCGGCCGGTCTCCGGGTCGACCGCCACCTCGGCGCCGGCGACGCAGACCTCCCAGAAGAGCGCCGGCCCGGAGCCGCCGCCCAGCTCCTCCGCGGAGCCCTCGCCGGCGAGTGGCGCCAGCTCGGCGAGGTCCACGCCGCGCCCGCCGGACGCGACCGCGATCGCGTCGCGCAGCCGCTCGCTCGCCCGCTGGACCGCCAGCCCGGCGACGGTGGTGGAGCGGCTGGCCCCGGTCGACCGGTCGTACGGCGTGGTCGTGGTGTCGGTGGCCGGTACGTCTATCCGGTCCAGCGGCACGCCGAGCACCTCGGCCGCGACCTGGGCGTGTACGGTCCGGGCGCCCTGGCCGATCTCCTGCGAACCGACCAGCACCGCGATCCGCCCGCCGGGCCGCAGCTCGACCCGGGCGTGCGAACGCGCCGATACGCCGGCCGGGGAGACGCCGACCGCGAGGCCGTGACCGTGCCAGGCGGGCAGGTCGGCGCCCCAGCCGAGCCGGGCGGCCACCGCGTCGAGGTCGCCGGCAAGGTCGGCGTCGAGCGGTTTGCAGCCCGGGATCACGATCTCGCCCCGGCTCAGCAGGTTGCGCCGGCGCAGCTCCAGCCGGTCGATGCCGAGGGCCGCCGCCGCCTCGTCCACCTGCGACTCGCCGACCCACTGGAGGTGCGCGGCGCCGAAGCCCCGGTACGAGCCGGCCGGCGGCAGGTGCGTGTAGACGCAGGCGGCGTCGACGTGCACGCGGTCCCACCGGTACGGGCCGACCGCCGCCATGCCGGCCACCATCGTGACCGTGGGGCCGTTGTCCGCGTACGCGCCGGTGTCCATCCAGATCTCGGCGTGGCGGGACAGCAGGCGCCCGTCCCGGCCGACGACCGTGCGCATGCGGCAGCGCATGCCGTGGCGGCGCGTGGTGAGCATCGCGTCCTCGACCCGGTTGACCAGCCGTACGGGCCGGCCGGCGACGCGCGCGACGGCGACCGCGACCGGCTCCATCTTCGCGTACGACTTGCTGCCGAAGCCGCCGCCCACGTACGGCACGCGGATCCGCACGCGCTCCTCGGGCAGCCCGAACACCTCGGCCAGCTCCTGGCGTACGAGGAAGGGATGCTGGCAGGAGGACCACACGTCGATCGAGTCGGCGCCGGCGGTGGCGACCACGGCGTGCGGCTCCATGGCGTACTGGTAGACGGCCGGGAAGGCGTACTCCCGCTCGATCACGATGGCGTCCGGCGGGTCTTCGCCGGCGGCCCGTTCGATGTCGATCCGGTGGTGGAAGAAGGCGTTGCCGTCGTCGAACGCGGCGCGCGGCGGGCAGCCGAAGCCGGGCCGGGCCGGGCCGTCGTGCACCCGCACCGCGCCCGGCGCCACGGCCTCGCGCACGTCCAGCACCGCGGGCAGCGGCTCGTATCCGACCCGCACCGCGCGGGCGCCGGCCGCCGCGGCGGCCTCGGTCTCGGCGGCGACCGCCACGACGATCTCGCCGGCGAAGCGGACCACGTCCCGGGCGAGGATCGGCCGGTCCCGCACGTAGTGGCCCCAGGTCGCGTCGTAGTCGTCCAGGTCCGCCGAGGTCACCACCGCGACGACTCCGGGTACGACCCGCGCCTCGGACGTGTCGATGGCGATGATCCGGGCGTGGGCGACCGGGCTGCGCACCAGCGCGACCCGCAGCGCGCCCGGCACGTGGAGATCCGCGCCGTACTCGGCCGCGCCGGTCAGCTTGGCCGCGAGGTCGGGACGGACCGCCGCCTGCCCGACCACGGCGAGGTCGGGGCGGGTCGCGGACCGGCCGGTCACGGCGCGACCCCGGCCAGGTCGCAGACCGCGTCGACGATCGCCCGGTAGCCGGTGCAGCGGCACAGGTTGCCCGACAGTTCGCGCTCCACGTCGGCGCGGCTGCGCAGGGCGCCGCTGGCGAGCAGGGGCTTGAGCGTCATCAGAAATCCGGGCGCGCAGTAGCCGCATTGGAACGCGTTGCGGCGCTCGAACGCCTCGGCGACCGCCGCGAAGCCCTCCTCGGCCGCGTACCCCTCGATGGTCTGCACCTCGCCCCCGCACGCGTCGTGCGCGAGGAAGCAGCAGGAGCTGACCGGCTCGCCGCCGACCAGGACCGTGCACGCCCCGCAGACCTGTACGTCGCAGGAGCGCTTCGCCCCGGTCAGCCGGAGCCGCTCCCGCAGCACGTCGAGGAGGAGCGCGTTGTCCTCGATCGGCAGCCGGTGGTCGGTGCCGTTGACGGTGAGCGGGACCTCCATCGGGTCAAGTGAAGTGGTGCCACCGCCCGCCCGGCTACCGGCGCCGTCCGCCCAGTGGAACGCGCCGCTGCCCCGCTCCGGTCCGGGTCCGGGAGTCTTGGCCGGTGGGTTCACCGGGGCGTGCCGCAGATCTCGAGCGCCGTGCGCAGGTAGACCCGCGCGCAAGACGCGAGGTCGCCAGCCGCGATGGAGACGTTGCCGGCACCGGTGCCCTGGCCCGGCCCGTACGTCACGGCCGGCATCCCCATCTCGTTCCAGACGTTGAGGTCCCGCCACATGCTCGACGGCGTGTGCCCCGGGTCGGTACGCCGCTCGGGGGCGACCTCGGCGTCGGTCGCGGCGCGCAGGGCGGCCACGAGCGGCTCGGCGCCTTCGGCCTCGTACCCGCGCCGGAACAGGTAGCACTCCACGTCGGCATCGGGCGTGACCCCGCGGACCAGCGCGCGCAGTTCGTCCTGCACGCCGAGGGGGTTGTCGCCGGGCGGGATCCGCACGTCCACGTAGAGCACGCAGGAGGCGGGCGAGAGGATCGGCTGGGTCGGATGGCCGGCCCGGAGCGCCCCGATGTTGACCTTCGGCACGACCTCGCCGGCCTCCCGGACCGACCGGTTGCGCTCCTGGTAGCCGTACGCCCACTCCTCGATCGCGGTGATGACCGGGGCGGCCCGCACGATCGCGTTCGGCTGCTCGTCGGCCGCGTACGGCCGCCGCAGGTACGGCGTGTAGACGCCCCGGTCGCGGCCGCGTACCTCGATCCGGAAGAACGCCTTGCCCGGCTCGACCCAGATCGGGGCGAACGAGGTGGTCTCCGCGACCACCACGTAGTCGGCGAGCCCGCCGTGCGTGGCCACGTACCGGCTGCCGTGGTCCTTGCCCTGGTGGCGCGGGCCGTCGAGGTCGTCCACCGGCTCGTGGCCGATCTCGCCGGTGACCATCGTCAGCACCAGGTCGCCGGGGAGGCGTACGCCCTGCCGGCGCAGCGTCGCGGCGGCGGCCAGCCAGCACGCCATCGGCCCCTTGTCGTTGACAACGCCGACGCCGACCAGGTCGTCCCCGTCGCGCCACGCGGTGTGGAACTCGGGCCGGTCCGGCTCGGCGAAGTAGGTGCGGTCACCGGGCGCCACCGCAGTGTCCATGTGGCTGTTGAACAGCAGCGAGCGGCCACCGCCGGTGCCCGGGATACGGGCCACGACGTTGGCCGCGCGGTCCGGATGCGAGCGGACCCGGCGCGGCGCGAGGCCGGCCTCGGCGCACCAGTCGAAGAGGAAGTCGCTGACCGCGTGCTCGTCGCCGGTGGGGCTGTCGATCCGGCCGAGCGCGAGGGCCAGCTCACCGACCTCCGCCGCGTCCACCTTTTCCCATAGATTCGTCATGTCCGGTACAACCTTTCTGGAGTGTTTCTGTGTCGACCGTCTCCGCCACCTTCGCCGCCTGGGCCCGTGACCTGCGCTCGGCCGACGTACCCCCCGAGGTCCGCGACCGGGTCGCGCTCCGCGTCGCCGACGCCGTCGGGCTGGTGGCCGCGGCCTGGCCGACACCGCCCGGCGTCGCCGTGCGCGGGCTCGCGGCGGAGCTCGGCGGTACCGGCACGGCCCGGCTGCTCTTCGACCCCGCCCCGCTGCACCCCGCCGCCGCCGCGCTCGCCCACGGCACGCTGGTGCACGCGCTCGACTTCGACGACACGTTCCCGACCTCGGTGATCCATCCGATGGGCGTGCTGCTGCCGGCGGCGCTGGCCGTCGCGGACCCCGAGCGCCCCGGCGACGAGGTGGTCACCGCGATCGCGGCCGGCGACGAGCTGCTGGCCCGGCTCGGCGCGGCGGCCGGCCGGGGCCTGCACGCCCGCGGCTTCCAGGCGACCGGCGTCTTCGGCCCGCTCGCCGCCGCGCTCGTCGCCGGCGTGCTGCACGGCCGGGAGCCGGCCGTGATCGCCAGCGCGATGGGGTTGGCCGGGAGCATGTCCGGCGGGCTGCTGGAGTTCCTCAGCGACGGCACCTGGTCCAAGCGGCTGCACCCGGGCTGGGCGGCGCACGGCGGCATCGTGGCCGACGGCCTCGCCGCCCGCGACTTCCCCGGCCCGGCGTCGGTGGTGGAGGGGCGGCACGGCCTCTTCGCCTCGTACCTGGGCACGCCCGCGCCGGACGGCATCACCGACGGGCTCGGCGAGCGGTGGCTCTCGTACGAGGCCCAGGTCAAGCTCTACCCCTGCGCGCACGTGCTGCATCCGTTCATCGAGATGGCGCTGGACCTGCGCGGGCAGGTGGACGTGGCCCGCGTGGACCGGATCGTCTGCGAGGTCGCCCCCTGGTACGTGCCGATCGTCTGCGAGCCGGCCGCCGAGAAGGTGGCGCCGGCCAGCGAGTACCAGGCGCGGGCAAGCCTGCCGCTGGCGGTCGCGCTCGCGCTCGTCGACGGCCGGGTCGGGGTCGCGTCGTTCGAGCCGGAGAGCACCGGGCGGGCCGAGGTGCGGGCGCTGGCCCGGCGGGTCGAGTACGTGGCCGACCCCGCGCTCGCGGAGGGCTTCGGCGCCCGGATGCGCCTGGTCGCCGGCGACGCGCGCGTCGACGGCGACCCGACCCGGCCGGTGGACGAGGCGGCCGGCGTGCGCCGCAAGTTCGACGAGAACACCGGCGGCGCGAAGGCCCTGTGGGAGGCGGCGCGCGGGCTCGACCGCCACACGGTCGCCGACCTGTGGCGGCGCTGACCGGTTCACCGGCTCAATAGCCGCTGGATCTCGACCGCGTCCCGAGTGCGGGTCAGCGCCAGCGCGAGCAGCAGCCGCGCCTTCCAGGGGTTGAGGTCGCCGGCGGCCACCACGCCGCCGGCGACCGCCTCCGGTCGCGGGGTCACGCGCCCGGTCGGCACGCGGGTCGCCTGGCACACGACCACGCCTCGCGCGGCCGCCCGCTCCAGCGCCTCGGTCTCCTCCGGGGTCGGGTAGCCGGCGCCGGTGCCCGCGCTCACAATCCCGGCCGCGCCCGCCGCCACCGCCGCGTCGACGAGCGCGCCGTCCGCGCCCAGGTACGAGACCACGACGTCCACACGCGGGAGCGGACCGAGGCCGGCCGGGTCGAACGCCCCCCGCGCCGCCCACGGCTCGACCGCGTGGTGGAAGCGCACCTCGCCGTCCCCCTCGACGAAGCCGAGCGGGCCCAGCTCGCCGCCGCGGAAGGCGGAGAGGCGGTTGGCGGAGGTCTTGGTGGCGTCCCGCGCGGCGTGCACCGTGTCGTCCAGCAGCACGAGCACGCCGCGCCCGCGCGCCGCCGGTGCGACCGCCAGGCGGACCGCGTTGACCAGGTTCATCGGCCCGTCCGCGCTCAGGCCCGTGGCCGGCCGCATCGCGCCGGTGACCACCACCGGGGTACCGGGCGGGCAGGCCAGGTCGAGCAGGAAGGCCGTCTCCTCCAACGTGTTGGTGCCGTGCGTGACCACCACGCCGGCGATCTCCGGGTCGGCGGCGAGCCGCCGCGCCGTACGGGCGACCGCCAGCGCGCCGTCCAGGCCGAGCGCGTGACTCGGCACGTTCGGCAGCTCGACCACCTCGATGCGCGCGATCGTGGCCAGCTCGGGCAGCTCGGCCAGCAGCGCGCCGGCCGCCCGCATGTCGCCGATCTCGGCGTACCCGGTGAGGTCCAGCCGGTCCCGGCCCACCGAGGCGATCGTGCCGCCGGTCGACACGAGCGCGACCCGGGGCGGCGTCACCAGCACGACTCCAGCAGCTCCTCGATCTCCTCGATCGGGACCTCGCGCGGGACGTACGCCATCATCGGCTCGACCGCCGTGGCCTTGGCGATCGCCGGCAGGTCGGCCCGGTCGACGTTCACGTCGCGCAGGCGCGTGGGGATCGGCAGCGGGGCGAGCGTCTCCCGCAGCGCGGCGGTGACCGCGGCGGCGTCCCGGCCGTCCGCGCCGACCGCCTCGGCGACGCGCTCCAAAGTGGACCCGGCGGCGGGCAGCAGCCGGCCGGCGACCGGGGGCAGGAAGATCCGGTGGGCGACGCCGTGCTGGAGCGCGTACCGGCCGCCGACCGCGTGCCCGATCGCGTGCGTGAGCGACACCATCGCGTTGTCCGCGGCGATACCCGACAGCAGCGCGCCGACCTGCGCGTCGAGCCGGGCCACGAGGTCGTCCGGCGCCTCGATCGAGCGGGGCAGGCCGGTGGCGAGCAGGTGCAGCGCCTGGAGCGCGTAGCCGTCGGCGATCGGCTGCCGGTCCCGCGAGTAGGTGGCCTCCACCGCGCGGGCGACCGCGGTCACCCCGCTCGACGCGGTCAGCGCCGGTCCGGTCGGCACCACGAGCAGCGGGTCCAGCACGGCCACGTCGGGCACGAGCAGCGGGTCCCGGAAGAGCACCTTCTCGCCGTGCCGCTCGTCCCGTACGCCGGCCCAGGGCATCACCTCGCTGGACGAACCGGTGGTCGTCGGCACCGCGATGTGCGGGTACGCGGTGGCCGCCAGCGCCCGCGCCGGCCGCCCCTCCCGCCCGCGCCCCTTCGGCACCTGGTAGTCGTCGAGCGGCCCGTTCACGGTCAGCAGGAGGATCAGGTACTTGGCGGTGTCGATCGCCGCCCCGCCGCCGAGGCTGAGCACGGCCTCGGCGCCGGAGGCCCGGATGGTCGCGGCGGCCGCGTCCAGGTCGGTCATGCCGCCCTGCGGGCGGATCCCGTCGAAGACCCCGACGATCGCGTCGCCGAGCACCTCACGCAACGCGGCGAGCTGCGGCCCGGCCCCCACCGTCCGTCCACACACGACGAACACCGAGCCCGCGTGCAGGTCGGCCAGGAGCGCCGGCAGGCGGCGGTGGGCGCCGGCGCCGGCCACGATCCGGGTACGCGGATGCGTCTGCTCGAACATCACTTCTCCTCCAGAAAGGCGGCGGCCGGTGTCAGGCCGGCGGACTTCGCGCGGCTCGCGGCGGGCTTCAGGCCGGGGCCAGCGGGCATCGCGAGGGCCGGTGCGGGCTTCAGGCCGGGGCCAGCGGGCATCGCGAGGGCCGGTGCGGGCTTCAGGCGGACGGCGGCGGGCGGCGCAGGGCGGGCACGGCGGCGACCGCCCCGACCAGTGCCATCGCCGCGCCGGGCGCGAAGAGGGGCAGCAGGGCGGCGATGCCCAGCGGCGAGGTGAGCAGCGCGACGGCCCGGTACGTGCCGACGTCGGCCACCACGCGGCCGCGTTCCTCGGGGTCGACCGCGCTGGCCGCCATCGAGGTGCTGAGCGTCTGCAACGCGCCCGCGCCCACGCCGCTGGCGACCAGCAGCGCGACCGCGACCGGCAGCTCGCGCGGCCACAGCCCGATGCCCACCAGCCCCGTCCCCGCGGCGAGCGCCCCGGACACGTAGAGCGGTGCCAGCCGCCGGGGCGGGGCCAGGCCGGCCAGCATCGATCCCGCGATGCTGGTGGCCGAGCCGATCCCGACGAGCAGGCCGACCGCCGAGGCGGAGTAGCCGGCGGCGGCGAGCACCACCGGGACGTACGAGCCGAGCATGCCCCGCCACGTGCCGGTGGAGATGGCGGCCAGCACCGACGGGCGCAGCGGTGGCCGGCGCCAGACCCGGGCGCTGGCGGTCGACTTCTCCGGCGGGGGCAGGGGCAGCCGGGCCATGCGGAGCGTGGGCAGCGCGGCGACCGCCGTGGCGGCGATCCCCAGGACGAGCGCGGTGGTCAGCGAGCCGCCGGCGAGGCCGATCATGGCCGGGCCGGTCACCAGCCCCACGCCACCGGCGAAGTCGACGACCGCCAGCGCCCGCCTCGGCTCGGGCACGCTGCGTACCACGTGGGCCTGCATCCCGACCCAGAAGAAGCCGCGGGCGACGCCCTGGCCGAGGTTGGCCAGGACGAACGCCCACAGTGCCGACTCCGCCAGCACCACCGCGCTGGCGAGGCAGAGCAACGCCGCCGCGGCCAGGATCAGCCCGCGTTCGGTGAGCCGGTGTGCCCAGCGGGCCACCGCGATCCGCATGCCGATCTGGCCGGCGCCGGAGACCGCCACCAGCACGCCCACCGCCGTCGCGCCGTGGCCGTGGTGCAGCGCCAGCAGTGGCAGCGCCACCGTGTTGACGCCGAGGCCGTGGCAGAACAGCAGGGTGCTGAGCGCGGTGGCCCGGCTCATACCCGCGCATTGCGTTCGTCCGCGCGGGTGATCGCGAGGTTGAAGATCGCGACCAGGACGAGGGCGACGGTGATGTACGCGTACAGCTCCGGCGTCCGGAACGAGCCCGAACTGGAGGCGATCTGGTAGCCGAGCCCCTCGGTCGAGCCGAGCAGCTCGCCGGCGAGCACCCCGATGAGGCAGAGCGCCGCGCCGAGCCGGATACCGGAGAGGATGAGCGGCCGGGCGGCGGGGATGAGTACCCGCGTGATGGTCTGCCGCCGGCTCGCGCCGAGCGCCGCGGCGGCGGTCAGGTAGCGCGCCGGCACGGTGGAGAGGGCGAGCACGGTGTTCGCCGCGATCGGGAAGAAGCCGTAGAAGCCACCGAAGGCCACCTTGGACATCGGCCCGATGCCGAAGAGCAGGATGCAGATCGGGTAGAACAGGATGATCGGTACGGTCTGCGCCCAGGCGAGCAGCGGCGTGGCGACTCGGGCGGCCGGCGCCCAGCGGCCGACCAGCACGCCGACGATCAGCCCGGAGACGGCCGCCACCGCGAACGCGCCGAGCAGCTCCAGCGCGGTCACCCGCAGGCTGTTCCAGAAGACCGAGTCGCGCAGCAGCTCGGGAAACTGCTCCAGCACGCGCTCCGGCTGGGGCAGCAGGATCGGCGAGACCCGGCCGGTACGCGTCTGGTAGACCCACACCGCCAGCACCACGGCCGCCAGGCCGAGCTGGATGGCGACGGCGGTGAGCCGCTCCCGCTTAGCCACGGCGGCCGCCGTCCCCGCCGAGGGCGGCGCCGCTCATCTCGGCGAGCGTCGCCGCGCGTACCTCCTCGTGCAGCAGCTCGAAGAGCCCGTTGCGCAGGTCGGTGAAGGACTGCGAGGTGGAGAACGCGGGCTGGCGCGGCCGCGGCTCGTCCACGGTGAGGATCTCCTTGATCCGCCCCGGCCGGGCCGACATGACCACGACCCGGTCGGAGAGGAAGACCGCCTCGCTCAGGCTGTGCGTGACGAAGACGATCGTCTTGCCGGTCTTCTCCAGGATCCGGGCCAGCTCCTCGCCGAGGACGGTACGGGTCTGCTCGTCCAGCGCGCCGAACGGCTCGTCCATCAGCAGGATCTCCGGGTCCATGGAGAGCGCGCGGGCGATCGCCACGCGCTGCTGCATGCCGCCGGAGAGCTCCCCCGGGTACGCGTTGGCGAAGGCACCGAGCCCGACCAGGTCGAGGTTGTGCTCCGCGCGCTCGCGCCGCTCCCGCTTGCCCATGCCGCGGAACTCGAGCCCGGCCTCGACGTTGGAGATGATCGTGCGCCACGGGAAGAGCGTGTAGTCCTGGAAGACGAAGCCCACCTTGCGCGGCGTGGGGCCGGTGATCCGCTGGCCCTCGAGCGCGACCTCGCCGGAGGTCTGCCGGCGCAGCCCGCCGAGGATGTACAGCAGCGTGGACTTGCCGCAGCCGCTCGGGCCGATGAGGCTCACGAACTCGCCCCGGCGTACGTCGAGGCTCACCCGGTCGAGCGCCACGACGGTGTGCCCGCGCTGCGTCTGGTAGGCCATCGTCACTTCGGTGGCGGTCAGCGCCGGTGCGGTGGTCGTTTCAGCCATGGCTTCCTCTCCATCGGCTCAGCCGCTTCTCCTGCCACCGCCACAGGGAGCCCAGCAGGATGGCGAAGAGCGCCAGGCCCAGCACGAGGGCGAACACGCGGTCGGTGCGGAAGGTGGAGGTGTAGAGGCCGATGTAGTGGCCGATCCCCTCCTGCGACGCGAACAGCTCCATGATCAGCACGCCGAGCAGGGCGTGCTTCATGCCGTACCAGAGTGCCGCCATGACCGCGGGCAGCGAGCCCGGCACGACGACGCTCCGCAGGGTCTGCCACCGCGACGCGCCCATGGAGCGCGCGGCGAGCAGCAGCCGGCGGTCGACCATGCGCACGCCGGCGGTGACGGTGACCGCGACCGGGAAGAACCCCGACACGGCGCCGTACGAGATCTTCGAGGCGACGCCGAAGCCGGCCACCAGGATGAAGATCGGAATGAAGATCATTTTCGGGGTCGAGAAGAGGCCGAGGATGACCGGATGGAAGACCCGGTACGCGATCCGGGACAGCCCCATCGCCGCGCCGGCCAGCACGCCGGCCACCGCCGCGATCGCGAACGACACCACGAACATCCCGATCGCACCGGCGAACGCGGCCCGCACGCTCCCGTTGCCGGCCAGGTCGACCATCGCGACCGCCACCTCGCTCGGCGCGGCGGCGAAGGTCGAGCTGATCAGCCCGGTCCGTACGGTCAGCTCCCACGCGACCAGCCAGACCACCAGGACCCCAACGATGCCCATCCCGGTGGGGGACAGCCGCCAGCGGGACCGCGCCCCGGTATCCGGCGCGGGGCCGGCACCGCGGTCGGTGACCGCGGCGCCGGCTGCCGGGCGGACCGTCTGGTCGGTGCTCATCCGGCCGCCGAGACCGGTACGAAGCGACCGTCCCAGAACGTCTCGATGGCCGGCTCCTTGTCGGTGATGCCCTGGTCGACCACCGACTTGGCGAGCCCCTTGAGGTTGACCTCGGGGATGGTGCCGTCGAGCGAGAGGTTGTCGATGTCGTGGTCGTAGGTCTTGCTGGCCACGTTCTCCGAGACCTCGAACTCCTTGACCATGAACGCGATCGTCTCGTCGCGGTTGGCCTTCATGTGGTTGACCGTCTCGTACCAGCCTTCGAGGTACGCCCGCACCGCGGCCTCGCGGTCCTTGATGGCGCTGTCGTTGGCGACGATGTCCTCGAAGACGTTGTCCTTGACCACGTCGCCGAAGTCCATGAGGACCCGGCCCTTGCCCTGCTCCTCCAGCGCGAAGCCGGCCTCGGCGGACCAGACGAACGCGTCGGTGGCGCCGGACTCCAGCGCGGCGAGCTGCTCGTTGAGGCCGCCGACGTTGGCCCGCTTGATGTCGGTCTCGGCCCAGCCCTGGTGCACCGCGATGGTCTTGGCCAGGTAGTCGGTGAGCGAGCCGGCGGCCGATACGCCGATCGTCTTGCCCTTGAGCCCGTTGATGTCGGTGATCGGCGAGTCCTTCGGCACGACCACGAGCATCATCTTGAAGTCCTTGCCGATGAGCCCGACGATCTTGGACGGCACACCGCTGAGGATCGCGTCCACGCCGGAAGCACCGGCGGTCAGGCCCAGCTCGGTCTGGTTCGAGGCCATGGCCTGGGAGACCTGGCCGCTGCCCTGGACGTAGATGTTCTCCACGTTGAGGCCGCGCTTCTGCCACACGCCGAGCTCCTTGCCGTACTCGGCGGGGAGGAACTCGAACGTCTGCCGGATGCCCACCGCGACCTTGATCGTGCCGAGGTTGCCCTCGCCGTCGCCGGAGCCCGAACTCTCGTCGTCACCGCCTCCACAGGCCGAGCCGACGAGCGTCAAGGCCACCGCGGCGGTGGCCATCAGAATCCTATGTCTGGTTTTCACTGCCGGCCCTCTTTCACCGTTCAACGACACATTTGAATCCACCAGGAAATGGCGACAACGCGACGGACAACGTCGTTCCCCGGCCCCGCTGCCAATGGGGTGCGATAGGTGAGGAAGCCAACACCGCGACCCCGATCACGGGCAAGAGCGCCATACCACTCAGCGGAACGCCCGCTACCTGGCGGCGGCGGGCCACCCTCGCCGAACCCCTGGTCACACGGACATTCGCCCATTACATGGCCCATCATGACATACCTGCCGGCGGGCCCCAGAAGATCCACAACGTGACTGCGCGTCGTGTCCACCTCGTCACGCGCCGCGTCCGCCACCTTACCGGGAACGGGCCGGAAAATGGCACGCCAAACCGCCGCCGCAGGTCTCCGCGGCGACGGTTTCGTAATCGTTATGAATTGCCGTCAAGCAAATGTCGCGCGGACACTTCCGAGGCTGGGAAAATCGGCCGTCACGACATTACCGGCGGAAATCCCCGCCGCTTTGGTGAGCGAGCCGGAGAGCACGACGTGCCCCGCCTCGAGCCGGTGGCCGAGTTCGCCGAGGCGATTCGCCAGCCATGCCAGCGCGCCCAGCGGCGTGCCCGAGACGTCGCTGCCCACGCCGGTCGCCACCACCTCGCCGTCGACCCGGAAGACGCACTCCACGTCGGCGAGATCGGTCGCCGCGACGGGCAGCGGCTCGGCGGCGACCACCGCGCCCCCGGACGACGCGTTGTCCGCGATCGTGTCCACCAGACCGATCCGCCAGTCCGCGATCCGCGAGTCGATGATCTCCAGCGCCGCGTGCACCGACCCCACCGCCGCCGCGGCGTCGTCGACGGTCAGCCCCGGACCCGCCAGGTCGCCCGAGAGCACGAACGCGATCTCCGGCTCGGCGCGCGGCTGGAGGAACCGGCCCACCGGGACCGGCTCGCCCGGCGTGAAGAACATGTCCTCGAACAGGTGCCCGTAGTCGGGCTGGTCGATGCCGAGTTGCTCGCGCATCGCCGCCGAGGTCAGCCCGATCTTGTGTCCCCGCACCACGCGCCCGTCCCGGCGCCACCGGTCCACCTGGGCGAGTTGGATCGCGTACGCCTCGTCCACGGTCCGCACGCCCGGCCCGGACGAGATCGGCTCGATCGCCTCACGGGTCACGTACGCGCGCAGCAGCCGCTCGGCGATATCGTTGGTCGTCACCGCGGCAGTCAACCGGCCCCCGGCGATCCGCCGCAACCGCCGCCGCCCACTCACCGGACACGGCTCCGAGCAGATCGTGGCAGGTAGCTGCCGTTATACAACCACTCATCGCACGTCCCTCTCCACACCAACGCCATAGGCGGGCTTGGGCAGGTCAAGCGTGCTCTCGATGACCAGACTGGCCGCGTCGAAGGAACATGGGGAAGCATTGCCACAAGGCGTTACGCGTGTAGTGCGCGCTAACCGTGGCCGGGTTGACGATCGTGGCCGGGGCGATCTCCTGCGATCACATGCGCGAGTTGGCCCTGCGTCATGACCCACGGGCGTTTCAAGATCATGATGTGATGCCGAGGATGGTGAAGGGCCCGGTCATGTTCCGGCTGGCCCATCGGGTGGCTTTGGTGATGTCGAGGCGTCCGGCCAGGCGTAGCGCGTTGATCGCCAGGTTGCGCAGGGATGCCCGCACGCGTGGTCCGGACCGGGTGCGGACTCGGGAGTGGTCTTCGCGGTAGCAGGTTGAATGTCCAATGGCCGGACCCCGCACGCCGAAGACCGCGAAGACCATTCTCGTACTGGGAAATCTGGCCGGCCCCGGGAGGCAGGACACTGTCGCCGGACACGCTCAACAAGCTCGCCTACCTGTACCGGTGCAGCGCCCGCGAACTGCTGGACGGGGAGGACTGCAGCAGCCTTGACCTGGCCAACTCGATCGAGATCGACGTGAAGCCCGCGGAGACCGTGCACGTCGACGTCAGTCCGCCTCCGGCCACAGCACGCCAACGGTGCGGGCCCCGGCGAGGTACGGCAGGCGTGCCGCCAGCCCCGGGCCGGTCAGCGCGGGCAGGTAGTCGACCGGACCGGGGCGTCGTCGTCGACAAGCTCCTCCTGGCCCACGTGAATCCGCAGCTGGCCGTCGTGCTCCTTGACGAAGCTTTACACGCATCCGGCGCCGAGGCGGCTCACGATGTGTGGCATGGCGCGCCGCAGCTCGTCAACAGGGACGTCGACCACCATCAGGCTGTGCTTCTCCACCGGTGCGCGGAGCGCCGGCATGAGCGCGAGGTTGCCGGTGCCACAGGCCAGGACGACGACCCGGCGGTCAGATCGCCACCGGTGCCAACGACCCGGTAGCGCCCGGCGACGGGCACGACGGCGGTGACCGCGCCGAGGTCGATCCGGGGCGCGGCGGCCTGCGTGAGCAGGTGGTCTACGAGGTCGGAGGCGATGATGTTGAGCCCGGGGACGAAGGCGCCCATGTCGAGGAACAGGTACGGCATGTCGCGGACCCGGATCGGCGCGCCCTCGCGGACGCTGTCGGACACGAACCGGCCGGTCTCGGCGATCGCCGCGGCCCGCTCCGGCCCGCTCCGGTGCCAGCAGATGCAGCCCCCGGACTGCCGGTACATGTCGTCGTCTCCCGGCTCCTGTGGGCGACGACCGCGACGTCCGCACCTCGTAGGTGATATGCGCGTCGACGCGCCGACCGGCCCCGCCCCCACGATCGCGATCGCCACATTCACCAGCTTATTTGGCCCGCCGAGGGCTCAGCGAGGCCATCTGGTGTTCACTTTCGCGGTGGCGGGAACGGGTGATGCGTAGGTGATCATGATCACTGACCTGGCGTTCCCTCCGTTCGGCGTCAAACGACATTGATGGATCCTTCATCCTCAATGCCAACCGATGGTCCGTGCAATTGCCATCCTAAGCGGAGGAACCGGCGATCTCTGAACGTGTAGGACGACCTTGTGGTGACCGCGCCGCCGCCACTGCCATACTGCCGTCGCCGGAAGTGGTGTCGGTCGATGGGGGAGCCATGAACCGCGTTCGCTCGGGAGTCACCGCACTGATCATCTTCGCGATCACCGTAACGCTTCTGCCCATGTCGGACGCGTCCCGTTCCGGCGAGATCCGGAACGCGGACGCCAGGACGGCGATACCCGGTCAGTTCCTGGCCATGCTCGCGAAGCAGGCGGCCGGCTCCGACGTCGAGGCCACCGTGCGGCAGCTCGTCGCGAAGTACGGCGGATCGGTGATGAACGTCTACGAGGCGTTGCCCGGCTTCGCGTTCTCCGCGACCGACGCCCAGGCCAGCCGGCTCGCCCGCGACCCGGCGGTGGAGTACGTGGAGCGGAACCTGCGGGGTTTCCGCCGGGACACGCAGGACACCCGGGCGTTTCCCAGCGGACCTGATCCCAACCAGCCGTACGACCTGTGGCATCTGGACCGGATCGACCAGCGGGCGCAACCGCCGGACGGCAGGTTCAACCACGGTACGACGAACGTGCCGATCTACATCGTCGACGACGGCATCCTGCTCAACCACGTGGACTTCGGCGGTCCGCTGAGCCGGGTGAGTGTCGGCTTCAACGCGTTCGCCCCCGCGCCGTACCGGGACTGTGACGGACACGCCACCCATGTGGCCGGTCTGGCGGCCGGCAGCCGGTATGGCGTGGCGAAGCAGTCCCCAATCATTTCCATCAAGGTGCTCGACTGCAACTCCGGCACTGTGAGCGGCCTCGTCGCCGGGCTGAACCACATCCTTGTCAACGGTCAGAAGCCCGCGGTGGTCAACATGAGCCTCGGGTTCCCGGGCATTGTGTCGATCGTCGACCAGACGACCAAGATGCTCCTCGACAACGGCTTCACGGTGGTCATCGCGGCGGGCAACGACCCGAACGAGGACACCTGCACCACCTCGCCGACCAACGTCGCCGCCGGCTCCGAGGGCGGCATCTCGGTAGCCGCGACGGACCAGTTCGACCAGAGCTTCAGTGACAACAGCTACGGCGACTGCGTGACGCTGTTCGCCCCGGGCGTGGACGTCCCGTCCGCGTCGCATCTGAACCCGGCACTCAGCGCGCCGCCCGACACCGGTACGTCGTTCGCCGCGCCCCAGGTCTCCGGAGCCGCCGCGACGCTGCTCGCCACGCATCCGAGCTTCTCGCCGAGCCAGGTGCGTGCGGCCCTAGTGGCGGACGCGACACCCGGCGTCGTGCAGAACTCCCAGAGTCCCGCCGCGGCGAGCCGCCTGCTGTACGTGCCGCTGCCGGACCAGCCGGGCACATCGGTGTCCAGTTCGGACCTCAACGAGCTGTTCAACGCGTACGGGGACCAGGGCGGCCACTGGACCGGCGGCGACGAGACGGTGTCGGTGGAGCTGCCGGACGGTAGGGTCGCCTGGTTCTTCGGCGACACGATGCTCGGCACCGTCAACCCCGACGGCACCCGCCCCCGCGGCACGCCGATGGTGCACAACTCAGTGGTCATTCAGGACGGCGACACCCTCACCGAGACCCTGATCGGCGGTACCCCCACGAACCCGCACCAGTTCGTCGGTACGCCCTCCACCGACCCCGACGACCTCGGCTGGTGGCCGGGCGAAGCCCGGGTGGTCGGCGGCGAGCTGCATGTCTTCTACACGCACGTCGGCCACGGCGGTGGCGGAGCCCTCTCCTTCACCACGCTGGACCAGGCCGTCGCCCGCTTCTCACTGCCCGACCTCACGCTGGTGAGCCTGACCCCGCTGGGGCTCGGCAAGCAGATCGACTGGGGCGCGGCGGCGGTGCCGGGCGGCGACGGCTACATCTACGTCTACGGCACGGCGAACGACGGCGCGACCCGCAACATGTACGTGGCGCGCGCTCCGGAGAACACCGTGACCAACGCCGCGTCCCTGCGGTTCTGGAACGGCCAGTCGTGGAGCGCCCTGGAGTCCCAGGCGGCCCGCGTCATGACGGACGTGGGCGCCGGGTTCAGCGTCAAGGAGCACAATGGCCGGTACGTGCTGGTGACCTTCGACGAGAGCCAGCCCTTCACCGCCCGGATCCTCGGCTTCTCCGCCGAGACCCCCACCGGCCCGTTCCTCCACCCTAGACTCCTTTACCAGGCGCCGGAGGCGAGCGGGAACACATACGTCTACAACGCCCGGATCCATCCGGAGCAGAGCAGCTCGGGCGACTTCGTCGTGTCGTACAACGTCAACAGCTTCGACCCCGACGACGTGTACGCGAACGCCCGCCGCTACCGGCCGAAGTTCGTCGACGTGACGCTCCCGCCGCCGGTCGACGCCAGCCTCCTGCCCGACGCGCCGCGCGCCCTGACCGGCTCTGCCAACTCCACCGGCGCGGTGAACCTCTCGTGGACGATGCCCGGCGGTGCGAAGAACTCCAACGTCGTGTACCGCGTGTACCAGCGCAACGCGGACGCCGGCGCAACCCAGTTCACCCGCCCCTCGGGCACCGTCTCGGCCACGTCGACCACCGTCGGCATCTTCAACCCTGGCGTGTACGAGTTCCGGGTGACCGCCCAGAACACGTCGGGAGAGGGGCCCCCGTCCCTGCCGGTGAGCGTCGTGGTGGTCATACCGCCGCCCGCCCAGGCGCCGGCGAACCTGACCGGCACCGCGAACCCAGACGGCTCGGTGTCACTGAGCTGGGGCGCGGTCAGCGGCGCGGGCTGGATCAACTACCGGGTGTACCAGCGGAACCTCACGGCGAACGAGGCGGACTTCGCCGAGGCCCGGAGCGCGGTGGTCAACGGGACGACTGCGAGGATCACCGGACTCACCCGCGGTGGCGTCTACGAGTTCCGGGTACACGCGTTCAACGGCGGCGGCGAGGGGCCACCGTCCAATGTGGTACAGTTGACGAGCCGGATCGACCCGCCGCCGAGGCCGACAAACCTTGTCGCCAGCTCCAATGAGGACGGCACGATCGGCCTGACGTGGACCAGCTCCGGACCAGGAATCTGGTACTGGGTGTACAGCCGCGACGTGACCGCAGACCCGGACGCGCAGTTCACCCGCCACGAGTACCCGGTGTCGACCGGCCCGGCCAACACCGCCGGCTACCTGACTGTCGGCCACACGTACGAGTTCTACGTAGTCGCCTTCAACGAGGGCGGCGAGAGCCTCGCGTCCAACACAGTAAGCGCGGTGTCCCGGATCGCGCCGCCACCCGCCCCGACAAACCTCGTCGCCACCTCCAGGGAGGACGGGACGATCGGCCTGTCGTGGACCAGCTCCGGCGCCGGCATCTGGTACTACGTCTACTACCGTGACATCGACAACGGTGAGGCGACGTTCACCAAGAGCATCTACCCCGTGGTGGACCGGACCACCTTCACCGCCGGCTACCTGACCGCCGGACACCGGTACGAGTTCTACGTCACCTCCATCAACGAGGGTGGGGAGAGTGCCTCGAACCACGTGGAGGCGAGGTCGACCGTGGCGCCGCCGCCCGCCCCGACGAACCTGACCGTCTCGCCGAGCGACGACGGCACGATCGAGCTCTCCTGGGGCAGCTCCGGGCCGGACATCTGGTACTGGGTCTACTACCGCAACGTCAGCGACGGGGAGGCGTTCACCCGGATCCAGTACCCGGTCTCGACCGGCACGACGTTCACCGCCGGGTACCTCACCGTGGGGGACACGTACGCGTTCTACGTGACCGCCATCGCCGCCAGCGGTGACGAGAGCGCGCCATCCAACACCGCACAGGCCGTCTCGTACATGCCGCCGCCGGCCGCGCCGCGAAACCTCCGGGCGACCGCGGGCAACGGCCAGGTGATCCTGAACTGGACGGCCCCGGCGGCCGGCCTCTGGTACTACGTCTACACAAGGGACGTGACGGCGGGCGGGCAGTTCGTCCGGAGCCAGTACCCGATCACGAGCGGCACCACGCACACCGCGACGGTCCTCACGAACGGCCACACGTACGCCTTCTACGTCACCACCATCGGCACCGGCGGCGGCGAAAGCCCGCCGTCCAACACCGTGCAGGCGGTCCCACGCCTGCCGGTCCCGCCGGCACCCACCAACCTGACCGCCACCGCCCGCGCAGACGGCACGATCCGGCTCACCTGGGGCTCCTCGGGAGCCGGGATCTGGTACTGGGTCTACACCCGCGACGTCACCTCGGCAGGGAGCTTCACCCGGTCGAAGTACCCGGTCTCGAACGGGACCGCGTTCACCGTCGACCACCTGACGCTTAACCACAGGTACGCGTTCTACGTGACAGCGTTCAACGACGGCGGGGAGAGCCCGCGGTCGAACACCGTGGAGGCGACGGCGACGGTCCCGCCGCCGCCCGCGCCGTCCAACGTGACCGCGACCGCACGCAACGACGGCACCATCCGCCTCACCTGGAACTCGTCGGGCAGCGGCCTATGGTACTACGTGTACACAAGGGACGTTACCGCCGGCGGGTCGTTCCAGCGCAGCCGGTACCCCATCACCAACGGCACCGCCTACTCCGCCGGGTACCTCGTCGTCGGCCACGTCTACGCCTTCTACGTCAGGGCGATCAACGAGGGCGGTGAGGGACCGGCCTCCAGTACGGTGCAGGCGACCGCGACAATCCTCGCACCGTCGAACGTGCGCGCCGGCTGGACCGACCACGCGACCGCGAGGGTGTCGTGGAGCTCCGGAAACCCGGGCGGCTGGTTCTACCTGTACGTCCGCGACGTCGACGCCGGCGGAGCGTTCGTGCGACAGACCTACCCGGTCAGCGGCCGTACCTGGCAGGTCGTCAGGCCACTCGGCGGCAGCGCGTACCAGTTCTACGTCACGGAAATCGGCCCGTACGGCGGCGAGAGCCCCCGGTCGCCGACCGTGACACTGGCGTCGAACTATCCGCTCCCGGCGGCGGGAAGCGTCTCCGCCCAGGTGCCGTACAGCCTGCGGTGCTACGTGACATACATCGAGTTCTGCGAGGCGACCGTCTACCCGACCGCCACGCTGAGCGGCTGGTCGCCGAACTTCCAGTACCTGAACCAGCTCAACATCGGCTGGGAGATCCGGCACAACGGCAACCTGCGCCGTTCGAGCAGCGACTACTGTCGTGGGGCCAGCGACGGTATCACCTCGTGCCAGCGCACCGGACCCACGTTCACCGTCGCGTGGGCCAGGGCGCTGGGACCGCCGACGATCTGCGTCCGGACCACTGGATTCGGGCACTACTACCGCAACTCGGACGACTACACGAGGATCGAACGGAGCAGGAACGACTGCGTGGTACCCGGATCTCCCGAAGGGCTGGCGAGCGGAAGGTAGCCCATTGCGCCTCCTCAACTCATGGGTCTAAATGTCTCTATAGATGTGTCTCGTGTTGAGGAGTTACGAATGTCGAAGCCTCATCCCCTGGTGGCCGTCGCCGTCGCGGCGGCCACCGCACTGGCCGGGTCCGTGCTCGCGGTCGCCGTCGCGGCACCTGCCTCGGCCGCGGTCGGCGCGGTCCGTGGCGTACCGTCCAGCCGCTGCGTCGACGTGCCCGGCGTCAGCAAGACCAACGGCACCCAGGTCAAGCTGTACGACTGCAACGGCGGAAGCAACCAGCAGTGGAACTACACCTCCGGCAGGCAGCTGACCGCGTACGCGGGCACCAAGTGCCTCACGGCGGCAGCCAGACGGCGATCCAGGACTGCACCGGCGCCCCCGACCAGCAGTGTGCGGCCCGGTTCTTCACGGTGTGCCCGTCGCGGACCTTCACCACCAGGGCGTCCAGGTAGATGATCGGGTAGATCTCCTCCAAGGGCCGACTCTGCCAGGCCTTGACCTCGTCCAGGACCCCGCCGGGTGATCTTCGAAATGGTGTCGTGGGACAACTCGGTGCCCAGCGTGCGTTCCAGGTGATGCTGGATGTCCCGCACGGTCATCCCACCCGCATACAACGAGACGATCATGTCGTCCAGACCGCCTGCCCGCCGCGCCCCCTTGGGCACCAACCGCGGCTCGAAGCTGCCGGCCCGGTCCCGCGGCACCGCCAAAGCCACGTCCCCGACCTCGGTCGCCGGGCTCTTCGGACTCGACCCGTTCCGCGAGTTGCGGCTACCCCGCCCGTCCGGATCGCCCTTCTCATAGCCCAGATGACCGGTCCGTTCCGCGGCCAACCCCTGCTACAGAACCGCTTTGATCATCTCCAGGAGGAACCCACCCTCCCCCGCCAGCCGCAACTCGCCGGCGTCCACCCGAGCCATTACATCGTCGAGCAGTCCCGCCTCAATCATCTGATTGATCGCCGCCCGCGCTGTCGTAGGCCCGCTGCCCGGCGGCACACCGAGCGGATGAGTATCACGTCGATCGTCAGTCACGGTCATGCGTCATCCTTCTTCAACTCAAGAGGATCTCCCTACCCAGACCATCTGACATCCCCTTCATCCAGCTGTGCACGGCGCACCTGAACGATGGCGGGCAGAAACCCTGCTGGACGCGGTCAAGACCGACCTACGCGGCGGCCCGAACGTGCTGACGCGCTCGCAAAGCCCGGATGGGACCCGGCAGGAGATCTGGGCGCTGTTCTGCCTCTACCAAGCCCTGGCCGACCTGGTCGGCCGACGCCGCCCGACACCACCGCGTCGACCCGGGAGGCGGATCAGATTCCTACGTGCCCGCAACGCCGCCCGCCGATCCGTGTCCCGGATCCCGACGGATTTTCCCCCTCACCAACTCCGACACGCCCGTGAACGCGCCTGCTCTGAACTCGGCCGCCGCGTCCACAACCGGCCCGGCAGAACCAGCCCTCACGCCACCAAACGCCAAACCCACCGCTACCCCAGCCGCAGCGACCGACCCCCGACCCGCCGGGTAGAACACACACCATCACTCTGCACAGGGTGAAACCGCTACCAGCAGAAACACCCTAAAGAAGCGCCATTGCCCCAGCCGCCCACACCATCACCGCACTACTCACTCTCCGCGACCACATCATCGCACCCATCCTCGCCGGGCGTCCGCAGCCCACGAAACGGCCGCAAACCCAGCCACTGGACCACCATCGACCGCCAGTACGAAAAACCCCCTACGCATCGGCATGCAAACCCTCTTCAACCACCTCGGCACCCACACCACAGCCACATAGACAATAACTGTCGATACCTCACCCGCAAGCGCCTAGATCTCGCATCCCAACGCCTCCCGATAACGTTGTGCCACAACGGATGCGAGCGATACGGAAAGGCGCCGGCGCCCGGCAGCCACCCGCCCGCAGCGCCAGACAGCCAGACGTGACACCGCTGGCGCCTACGTGTTTCCTCCAGGGAAGCGGAGCAAACGCGGTCCGTGTGATCATCCCGACCGGCGAGAGCCCCGGCAGAAGACCGGCGAGGCGCAACGCGGCAGGGCCAGCGCTGCCAGGTATGCGCTACCAGGTACGGAGATCGACCTCGGTCAGCCAGCCCGGCGTGATCCGGTAGGCGAGCACGCCGATGTCGTGGTCGGCGGTGGCGGCAATGCGGCGGATGCCCTGGCCGAGCCCGGTGGGGGTGGTACGGCCGCCGGCCCGGTTGCGCAGCAGCGGCACGCGGCTCCGGTCGCCCTCGACGGCTACCTCCCGGGCCTTCGGGTACGCGGCCAGGTGGTCGGCCACGTGGTCGGCCACCACCTTCGGCAGCGCGAGTACTGGCCCGGCCGGCACGTGCAGCACCAGCCGGCCCGGTCCGCCCAGCCGTACGTCGATGTCGGCCAGGTCGATCCGGCAGATCTGCTGGAGCCGGATCCGGTCGGTCGTCGCGAGCAGGAAGAGGGCGACCGCCGCCGGCTCGCCCCGGTGCCGGTCGGCGGCCCGGAGCAGGCGCCGGGTCTGGTCCGCGGAGAGCATTGCGGCTGGCCGGCGGCGCGCGCCCGGGGTCGCCCGACCGGCACGGCGCATGGCGAGAGCGGCGACCGGACGCGGCCCCTCGTGCCGGTCGCGCCGCGGGCGGGACCAGTGCAGCCAGCTCCGCAGCGGCTCGGTGCCACAGCTGGTCTCGCGCTGGTAGCAGTCGATCGCCAGCGCGGCGGGACGGAGCGGGTCGATGCCGCGCGGCAGGCACCAGGAGAGCCACCTGGCCACGTCTTCGCCGTACTCCGGATGCCGCGACGTGAACGAGGCGGCGAGCTGGATCAGGTACTGGTGCGTGGTCATGGAGGCTGCCTCGACGTCGGGGGCGCGTCGCTGACCGGCGGCCAGTCACCGCCAGCGTGGCGACGGTGGCGGTGACTGTCCATCCGTGGCGACACCCACATTGGCGGGCGGACCCACCCCGGTCGGCCACCGTCCGTGGGGCCACGCACCGCGTCTGCGTGGCCGCCGCACCCGGATTTGGGTACGGGTACCGATGGTCGGCCAGGCGGTACGCGAGCGAGCATGGCAGGTCTACACCGTCGTGGCCGCGACAGCCGCCGGCCCACCGTCCACAGAGGAGGCGAACGGATGCGGATCGACCGGCAGGAGCTCCCCGGCATCGGCACGCTGCACGCGTTCACCACGCGGGCCGGGCAGCGGGTCGGTGTCATCCAGCGCCGGGACGGCCAGCGCACCCTCGCCCTCTACCGCGACGACGACCCGCACGCCGTGCACCGCGCCGCCACGCTCGACGCGGACGAGGCGCACCACCTGGTCGACCTGCTCCATCCGGTCGTCACCGTGGACCACGTCGACCCCTCCGCCGACCAGCCGAGCCTGGTGCGGCTCAAGGTGCTCAGCGGCTCGCCCGCCGACGGCCAGCGCCTCTCGGTGCTGGAGACCCCCGACACTCGCGTACTCGCGATCATCCGGGATGGACAGTTGGTCGGCTGGCCGAGTGCGGACACCACCCTGCGCGCCTCGGACACCATCGTGGCCACCGGCACGGCGGCGGGCATCGACGCCCTGACCCGCCACCTCGACGGCGGCGAGCACTAAGGACCGGCGATCCGGTAGTGCTCGCGCACCCGGGCGGCGTCGCCCGGGGAGAGCGTGTTGTCCGGCAGCGGCCGGAAGCGGGGCGCGCTGCTGATGGTGCGCCGGTCGTGCGGCACGGTCAGGACACCGTCGACGACCCGCGCCTGCGCCAGGTCGACGATGTACGAACCGCGCAGCAGTCCGGCGCTGACGGCGACCGCGCCGCAGGGCGCGTCCAGCTCGGCGGGATACCGGTACACGGCGGTGATCCGCCCGACCGGCCGGTGGTCCCGGGCGTGCAGTGCCCGGCCCACCAGTTCGTCGGAATAGGTGGACTCGGAATAGGGGGACATCGCGCTCCTGATGTCGTTTCGCGTCGGGGGTGGTCCGTACCGTTACCGGCCAGGGCTCGGTCGCGCAATACGTGCTGACACCCATTTCTGGCCTGCGTCGGGAGTAGGTTTCGTGTTTGTCGCCTCTCCCTCACCGGTTTCCGTTGAAACGGTGATCGCCGTCGTGTAAGCAGATCGATGCCGAAAACCAATGCGTCCGGAGCCGATGGTTCGTGCCCGGATCTGGGGAGAGGGGTTGGCGTTGGAGGTGCAGCGCACCACGTTGCCGGGCATCGGGCTGCGTCACGAGTTCGTCACCGAGCGGGGCCGGCGGGTCGGCATCGTGTCGCACCGCACCGGGCGGCGGGAGGTGGTGGTCTACGACCGGCACGACCCGGACACCGCCGCGGTGACCCTGACGCTCAACGCCGAGGAGGCGGACGGCATGGCCGAGCTGCTCGGCTCGGCCCGCGTCGTGGAGCGGATCAGCGAGCTGCACCGCCAGGTCGACGGGCTGGTGACGGCGCAGATCCCGATCGTCCCCGGCACTCCCTACGACGGCCGTACCCTCGGCGACACGCGCGCGCGGACCCGCACCGCGGCGTCGATCGTCGCGGTCGTGCGCGGCCACGACGTCATCGCCAGCCCGCGCCCCGACTTCCGCTTCCAGGCCACGGACATCGTGGTGGCGGTCGGCACGGCCGACGGCACCGCCGCGGTCGCCGACATCCTGGCGCGGGGCTGACCGCGTGCACGGTTCGCTGCTGCTGGTCGAGTTCGGCGCGGTACTGCTCGGTCTGGGCCTGCTGGGCGCGCTCGCCATCCGGTTCCAGATCTCCCCGATCCCGCTGTACCTGCTCGCCGGACTGGCCTTCGGCCAGGGCGGGCTGCTGCCGCTGGGCGCCACCGAGGAGTTCATCGCCACCGGCGCGGAGATCGGCGTGATCCTGCTGCTGTTCACGCTCGGCCTGGAGTACACCGCACCGGAACTGGTCGGCACCCTGCGCACCTCCGCCGTCGGCGGGCTGGTCGACCTGGTGCTCAACGCCGCGCCCGGGGTCATCCTCGCCGTCGTGCTCGGCTGGGGACCGGTGGCGGCGCTGGTCCTCGGCGGCGTCACGTACGTCACCTCGTCCGGCATCGCCGCGAAGGTACTGTCCGATCTGGACTGGATCGGCAACCGGGAGACGCCGGTGGTGCTGTCGCTGCTGGTGATGGAAGACCTGGCGATGGCGCTGTACCTGCCGATCCTCACCGCGGTCCTCGCCGGCACCGGGCTGCTCGGCGGCTCGGTGGCGCTCGCGGTCGCGGCCGGCACCGTCTCCGTCGTGCTCTTCGTGGCGCTGCGCTTCGGCCGCGCCGTCGAGGCCTTTGTGGACAGTCCCAGCCAGGAGGTGCTGCTGCTGAAGGTGCTCGGCCTGACCGTGCTGGTCGCCGGCATCGCGCAGAGCCTCCAGGTCTCCGCCGCGGTCGGCGCGTTCCTGGTCGGCATCGCACTCTCCGGGCCGCTCGCGCACACCGCCCGCGACCTGCTCAGCCCGCTGCGCGACCTGTTCGCGGCCGTCTTCTTCGTGTTCTTCGGCCTCTCCACCAACCCCGCCGACCTGCCGCCGGTCGTCGGGCTCGCGCTGCTGCTCGCGGTGGCCGGGATGGCGACCAAGTTCGCCACCGGCTGGTGGGTCGCCCGGCGGGCCGGCATCGGCCGCACCGGGCGGGCCCGGGCGGGAGCGGCGCTGATCCCGCGCGGTGAGTTCAACATCGTGATCGCCGGACTCGCGGTCGCCGCCGGCGCGCACGCCAGCCTGGGACCGCTCGCCGCCGCGTACGTACTGATCCTGGCGATCGTCGCGCCACTTGCCGCGCGTGTGGTCGAACCGATGGTGCAGCGCCGGAGCCGAGCCGCCGCAGCCGGTGGAGCAGCGCGGTGACGAGGTAGCCGAGCAGCGGCGCCAGCCAGCCCAGCATCCGGGGGCGGCGGCGCGCGGGCGGAGCGGGTCGCGACCGCCGGCCGGCGGGGCGCCCACCGCCCGGCCGGCCCGGCGGCCGCTCCCATACCGACGCGGCGTGTCGCGGTGCCCATGAACGCGGCCGGCCACGGCACGGGGGCCGTGCGCGGCGGCACACGTGCCCGTCCAGCCGCTCCATGCATCCTCACCCGCAATCGGTGACCGCGACCGCGGTATGCCCTGCGCGGCCGGCGGTGTACCCAATGGTCGGCCGGCGGGCCGCGTTGACACCATCCGTGCCCGCCCCCATTCGGCGCGCCGCCGGCCACCATCCGCCGGCGTTCGGTCTGCCGCCGCGCCTGTACCGATGAGACCCGACCGATGAGGTTTCGCGGTGGTTGCCGTCTCACATGTGTACGAGAAGCGATCACCGCGAGGAGAACGGCATGAACGACTTCGCACCACAGACCGCCGACGGCAAGGTCCTGTGGCACTTCACCATGTCCCTGGACGGATTCGTGGCCGGACCCGACCACGACATGAGCTGGATGATGACCGGAATCTCGATGCAGCCCGGCCTGGTCGACCCGTACGTCGCCACGACCGGGGCGGTGCTCGGTGGCCGGCGCGGCTGGGACGCGTTCCCCGGCGCCGACAACGTCTACGGCGGGGCCTTCACCGGGCAGGTCTTCGTGATGACCCACCACCCGGAGGACGCCGAGCCGGCCGACCGCGTCACGTTCCTCGACTGCGACCTGGCCGAGGCGGTGCGGATCGCGCTGGCGGCGGCCGGCGGCAAGAACGTGGAGGTGCTGTCGCCGGACATCGGCCGCCAGCTCCTCCAGCGGGGACTGCTCGACGAGATCGACCTGCACATCGCGCCGGTGCTGCTGGGGCAGGGCATCCGGCTGTACGAGCACATCGGCGGCAGCCCGATCTACCTCCACCGCGTCGGCGCGGACGATCCGACGGCCGAGGTGAGCGTGCGGTACCGGCCGGCGACGAAGTAGACGCACGCCGGTCCGGTGGCGGCCGCGTGTCGCCACCGGACCGGCAACGCGTCAGCCGACCCGGAGACGCCGGCGAGCCAACGATCGGTCAGGACTGCTCGGACACGCTGCGCTCGCTCTCCGTCGCCGCCTTGGTCGCGGGGTACCGGGGGTTGAGCTGCACCGGTTTGGCCTGCGCCCGCTTCTGGGCCGACCGGAAGCGGAGGTTGAGGAACTCCACGAAGATGGAGAACGCGATCGGCCCGTACACGTACCCCTTGGGGATGTGCTGGTCGAGCCCTTCGGCGATGAGGCTGCCGCCGATCAACAGCAGGAACGACAGCGCGAGCATCTTGACGGTGGGGTGCTCGTTGACGAAGCGGCTCACCGGGCCGGCGGCGACCAGCATCACGGCCATCGCGACGACGACGGCGGCGACCATCACGGAGAGGTGCTCGACCATGCCGACCGCGGTGATCACCGAGTCGAGGGAGAACACCACGTCGAGCAGCAGGATCTGCACGATGACGCTGGCGAACGAGGCGGCCTTGCGGCCCGGGCCCTGCTCGGCGCCCTCGAGGCTGTGGTGGATCTCGTACGTCGCCTTGGCGAGCAGGAAGAGGCCGCCGAGTATCAGGATCAGGTCACGGCCGGATATCTCGTGCCCGGCGACGGTGAAGATGGGCGCGGTCAGCCCGATCACCCAGGAGAGTGACGCCAGCAGGAGCAGCCGCGTGATCAGGGCCAGCGAGAGGCCGATGGTGCGGGCGCGGGCCTGCTGGTGCTCCGGCAGGCGTCCGGCCAGGATCGAGATGAACACGACGTTGTCGATGCCAAGGACGATCTCGAGCAGCAACAGGGTCGCGAACGCGATCCAGATCTCTGGGCTGGCCAGAAGTTCCACGTGTCTCACCGGTCCGATCGGGCCTGCGGGGCAGCGGTCCAGTCAACAAGGTGGGCGGCGTCGCGCGAGGCGACGCCGCCCACCCGGTCATGCCCACCGGCATGGTTGACGCGGCCAGCACCGTAGCAACGGTTTCTGTGAGTCTGCTGAAAGCCACGCCGGTGCTGGGGAGAGGACCGTCGCCGCGGATCACTCGGTGGTGGCGACGAACGCGGGGTTGGCCATGAGGAAGCCGGGCAGCGAGCCGTCGCGGACTGCGGAGAGCATCCGCATGGTGTCCGGGGTCAGGTGCTCGAAGCTCTGACCGTCGATGGTCTCGGAGGCGAACTCTCCGGCGTTGGTCTTGACGAGGACGAGGTCGTTGGCGGCCAGCCCGCGGAACGTGAACAGGAAGTCTTCGACCGGTACGCCCTGCGTGTCCAGCACGAACGCCTTGCCGGCCGCCTTGATCACGCGGTCGAGCCGGCCGGGGTCGATGAGCATGCCCTTGCTGGTCGCCTCCTTGCCGATCGCCTTGAGCAGCTGCTGCTGGTGGCGCTGGCGGCCGTAGTCGCCGTCGGGCAGGCTCTTGCGGATCCGGGCGTAGTCGAGCGCCTCGATCGCCGACATCCGCCGGCAGCCCGTCTCGTGGACCAGCGGCTTCGCGCCGGGCGGCAGGCCCTGGAGGCCGACGTCCTCCTGGTACCAGCCGCGGACCAGCTCGCCCTCCGGGGTCACGCCGATGTGGATCGACTCGGCCCGCGTGTCGACGCACATGTCGACGCCGCCCAGCTCCTCGACGACCGCCTCGAAGCCGGGGAAGTCGATGATCGCGGCGCCGTTGAACGTGATGCCGGTGCGGGAGTTGATCGTCTTGGCCAGCAGGTCGAAGCCGCGCGCCCGCTTCTCCAGCTCGGTGCCGGGCCCCTCGTATCCGGCCGCGAACGCCGCGTTGATCTTCGTCGTGCCGCCGGCGTAGCCGTTCTTCGGGTACGCCGGCACGTCGACCCGGGCGTCTCGCGGGATCGAGACCAGGTATGCCTGGTCGTGGCTGGCCGGAATGTGCAGGATGATGATCGTGTCCGAGCGGGCGCCCTCCTCGTCTCTCCCCTCGCGCTCGTCGAGGCCGACCAGCAGCAGGTTGACCGGCCCGTCGATGTCGTTGCCCCCGGCTCCCGCCCCGGCCACCCCTTCGATCAGCGTCGCGCGGGTGATGTCGGAGGTGACTCGGGAGATCAGCAGCCGGGAGCCGACGATCACGGCGCCGCTCGTCACCATCAGCAGCGCGCCGAGGACGACCGCCACCTTCGCCCACAGCGGGGCTTTGTGACGCGTGGCGGTGGCGGCGCCATCGGCCATGGTGGGCTCCGATCGGAAACGGTCTACGGGCCTTCGCCCGCGACGCTACGGGCGGTTTCTGAAGTATCGCCGAGAGCCATCATCCCCGTTCACAGAAGTGCGCGGAGGACCGGGACCCGGCGGCTGAGCACCGCGGCGACGATGCTGGCCACCACCGCGAGCGCGGAGACGACCGCGAAGGCGGCCAGCGCGGGCAGGCCGGTGTGGACGAACGCGAACTGGAGGGCCACCACGATCGGCAAGTGGATGATGTAGATCGTGTACGAACTGTCGGCCATCGCCCGGCTGAGCCGGTTGTGCCCGGTCGCCACGTCCCGGAACAGGGTGAGCAGCCCCACGCTGAGCCCGACGCAGAGCACCGTCTCGACCAGCGTCCAGCAGGCCGAGGCCCAGCTCGCGCCGCCGGTGGCGAAGTACGACGTGTCGGTACCGGTGACGAACAGGGCCGCCGTCACCGCGAGGCCGGCGGCCAGCCAGACGTAGCCCACGCGGCGGGGCAGCCGGCTCAGCCAGTCCCGCCGGTACGCGACGATCCCGGCGGCGAAGAACGCCACGTACTGCGCCAGCCGCGCCGGCTCGGCCTGGATGAACTCGGCCACCGGTACCCACTCGTCCAGCGGGTAGCGGATCCGGATGGCGAAGGCGACGGCGGCGAGTACGACGGTGAAGGCGACGAGCGCGCGGTGCCCCGGCGTCCAGGCCGGTCGCTCCGGCCGCTCCGCCCGGGGCCGGACCCGGCGGGCGAGGCGGGCGAGCGCGCGGGCCACGAGGTAGAGCAGGCTCATCACGAGCAGGTTCTGGATGAACCACAGGTGCCCGAACTGGAGGTCCGGCCAGATCGGTCCGGTCCAGTCCGCCGGCTCCTCGCCGAAGCCGAGGAACACGTCGAGGTAGTAGCGACCGAAGGAGATCGGCGGGTAGCCGCGGTACTCGGAGTAGTAGACGTACATCAGCACCGGGATGATCGTGGCCGCGCCGACCAGGAACGGGATGCCGAGGCGCCGGAGCCGGCCACGGGCGAAGCCCCAGGCGCCCCGGCGGTCGGCCGCGTGAGGTACGAGGAAGCCGGCGACGAAGAACAGCAGGCTCATCCGGAACGCCCCGCCGACCGCCGAGAGCGTGGCCAGCGCACCGGCACTCCGGTCGTCCTGCACGTACCACCAGTCCGGCGGCCCGTACGCCTGGGCGGCGTGGTGCACCACGACCAGCAGGATCATCGCGACCCGCAGGTTGTCGAGGTAGTGCAGATAGGGGCGGGTCCGGGCTGGCGAATCGGGTGACGCCTGCGCAACACTATACATGTGTTCAGCCTACTAAACACATGTTCAGCCTCGGGTCAGGTGGACCCCCGGAAACCCGATCTCCGGGATGACCCTGAGCCCGGCGGGCAGCGGGGCGGAGCGGGCGGGGCGCGTGGCATACGGTTCGGGGCATGACGCTGTCGCCGGACCTGACCGGCCGGGCCCGCCTCCGCGAGGCCGCGCTCCGGCTCTTCGCCGAGAAGGGCTTCGAGGCCACCTCGGCGCGGGCGGTGGCCGCCTCGGCCGGGCTGTCGCCGGCGTTGGTGATCCACCACTTCGGTTCCAAGGAGGGGCTGCGCGCGGCGGTCGACGACGAGGTGCTCGGCCGCGTCGGTGCCGCCCTCCGCGACGTCGACACCGGCGGCGACGTGATGGCCGCCGTCGGCGCGGTGTCGGCCCGCATGTTCGGCGCCGACCCGGTCCTGCGCGGCTACCTGCGGCGCGTGCTCCAGGACGCGAGCCCGGCCAGCGCCGCCCTCTTCGCCCGGCTGCTCGCCGGTGCCCGCGCCGAGCTCGACCGGCTCGTCGCCGCCGAGGGCACCGACCCGGCGGGCCTCGACCTGGAGTGGGCGCCGTTTCAGATGCTCTGCCTGATCCTCGGCCCGCTGCTGCTGGAGCCGGTCATGCAGCCCAGCCTCGACCGGCCGATGTTCGACCCCGAGGTGCTCGCCCGGCGCAGCGCCGCCAACCAGCGCCTGCTCCGCCACGGCCTCTTCGGACCCCCGGCCGGCGCGGATGGCCCGGACCCGGGAGCGGCCCCGTAGCGTGTCCCCCGGAGAGGGGTGGTCCCGTGAGCGCGCCGCTGTACCAGGTCAAAGCCGAGTTCTTCAAGACTCTCGGACACCCCGCCCGCATCCGCGTACTGGAGCTCCTCGCCGTACGCGAGCACGCCGTCTCCGAGCTGCTCCCCGAGATCGGCATCGAGGCCGCACACCTCTCCCAGCAACTGGCCGTCCTCCGCCGAGCCAACCTGGTCGTGACCCGGCGCGACGGGTCGGCCGTGTACTACTCGCTCGTCAGCCCCCAGGTCGCCGAGCTGCTCGCGGTCGCCCGGCGCATCCTCACCGAGGTCCTCGCCAACCAGGCACAGCTCCTCGGCGACCTCCGGGCCGGAGTCGAGCCGCCCGCGTAGACGCCGCCCGCCCGGCCGGCGACGAATCCACCGCCCGGGCTCGCCCTCGTCGGCGCCGGCACCACCCTCGGCCTCGGCCGGTGGTGGGCGCGGCTGCCGCTCGTCCGCCGGCAGCCCTGGCTCCGGTAGCGAGGTGACAAACACATGCGAGGTGGGGCGCCGCTGGCGCCCCACCTCGCTCGCGCCGGACAGCCGCGTGCCCGCGGGCGACCGAGGCCGCTCGTGCGGACCCGCGTCCCTGCCGACCAGTTACCCCAACGGCGGCGCGGGTACCCGTCCGGAGACGACAGCCACGAAGCGGAGGGAGAACGTCATGGGCCACGCGACAGCGATGTTGGAGACCCATCCGGACGGCCTGGCCGGGGTCGACCGCCAACTGGTGACCGCCTGCATCGAGGCGTGCTTCGACTGCGCGCAGACCTGCACCGCGTGCGCGGACGCCTGCCTGGCCGAGGAGATGGTCGCCCACCTGGTGCGCTGCGCCAGCCTCAACCTCAACTGCGCCGACCTCTGCACCACCACGGGCAACATGCTGTCCCGGCCCACCGGCTTCGACGCGGTCGTGGCGCTGCGGACCGTACAGGCGTGCACCGCCGCGCTGGGCGCCTGCGCGATGGAGTGCGAGCGGCACTCGGCCATGCACGAGCACTGCCGGGTCTGCGCCGAGGCGTGCCGGCGCGCCGAGCAGGCCTGCCAGCAGCTGCTGGGGGCGCTTGGCTGAGCGCTAACCGCCGGCCCGGTCGGCCGCCTCCTCGGCCTGCGGCGCGAGGGCGCGGACCGGAAGGAGCCGCACCTTCGTGATCGCCCGGCCGCTGATCTCGACCACCTCGGCGGTGAAGCCGTCCAGCCGGACCGTCTCGCCCGGCGCGGTGGGGATGTGCCCCAGCCGGCTCAGCACCAGCCCGGCGACGGTCGTGTAGTCGCCGCTGTCCTCGTCGTGGCGCAGGTCGATGCCGATGTCCGGCAGGTCGTGGATCGGGTAGCCGCCGGCCAGCAGCATCGTTCCGTTGGGCTCGCGCACCACGGCCTGCACGTCGCGGTCGGTCTCGTCGTAGATCTCGCCGACGATCTCCTCGACCAGGTCTTCCATCGTGACGATGCCGTCGATCGCGCCGCGCTCGTTGACCACGAGGGCGAACTGCTGGCGCTGCTGGCGCATCTGCCGGATCGCCTCGGTCACCTTCAGCGTGTCCGGCATGAACAGCCCGGGGTGAGCCTGCTCGGCCACCGTGCCGCCCTTGTCGAGCAGGTCGCGCAGGTGCACCACGCCGACCACGTCGTCGAGCCCGGACGGGCCGACCACCGGCGCCCGGGTCTGCCCCGACGCCGCCAGGTCGCGCAACGCCTGGTCGGCGGGGGTGCCGGCGGGCAGTGTGAACACCTCGCGCCGGGGCACCAGGATCTCCCGCAGGATCCGCTCGGCCACCTCGAACGCCCCGCTGATGATCAGCCGCTGGTCCGGCGAGATGCTCCGCTGGGCGGCGACCATGTCCCGCAGCTCCTCGGTGGTCACCTCCTCGCGGGTCGCACTCGGATCGACGCCGGCCAGCCGCACGACCAGGTTGGTGGCGCGCCCCAGCAGCCACACCACCGGCCGGGACAGGGCCGAGAGCGCGTCCAGCGGGCGGGCGGCCACCAGCGACCAGCCCTCCGCGCGCTGCATCGCGATCCGCTTCGGCGCCAGCTCGCCCAGCACCAGCGTCACGAAGCTCAGCACGATCGTGACCAGTACGATCGCCGCCGGCTCGGCCGCGCCGCCGAGGAAGCCGAGCGGGCCGACCAGCGGCCGGGCCAGCGACACCGCCGCGGCCGCCGAGGCCAGGAAGCCGGCCAGCGTGATCCCGATCTGGATGGTGGCCAGGAACCGGTTTGGGTCCCGGGCCAGCCGTGCCAGCACCCGGCCGCCCCGCGACCCCCGCTCGAGGCGGCGGATCTGCGACTCGCGCAGCGACACCAGTGCCATCTCGCTGCCCGCGAACGCCGCGTTGACAAACACCAGGACAAGGACGAGTGCTACCTGTAGCCAATAGCCGTCCACGACCGCCCGCATCCTCCTCGCCAGGGTCCCGGGGGAACCTTCACCGTAGCCAGTGCGAGATGGCCCACACCAGTGGCCCTCCGGTCCGGATGCCGGTCAGTGGTGGGAGAGCGCGGCCCGGCGGTCGCGGCGGTTGGCGGCGACGCTGGTGAGGGTGACCGTGGCCAGCGTCGCGAGGATGACCCCCAGGGAGGCCAGCGTGGGCACCTCCGGGACCCAGGTCCAGACCCCGTGCGCCCAGTGCAGCACCAGCTTGACGCCGATGAACGCCAGGATCAGCCCCAGGCCGTGGTTGAGGTGCCGGAGGCTGGCCAGCGCGTTGCGCAGCACGAAGTACAGGGCGCGGAGCCCCAGCAGCGCGAACGCGTTGGTGACGAACACCAGGTAGGGGTCCTCGGTCACGCCGTACACGGCGGGGACGGAGTCGACCGCGAAGACCACGTCGGTCATGAACACCGCCGCGACCACCAGGGCCATCGGCGTCAACGCGCGCCGGCCGGCCTCCCGTACGGTCAGCCGCGAACCGTGGTACTCGCGCGTCACCGGCATCAGCCGGCGCATCAGCCGCACCGAGCGCATGTTGTCGATGTCGATGTGGTGCTCGGTGCCGCGGACCGCGTCGCGCATCACCTTCACCGCGGTCACCAGCAGCACGCCGCCGAAGAGCAGGAACGCCCACGCACCGCTGGCGATCACCGCGGCGCCGGCCGCGATGAAGATCGCCCGCAGCACCAGGGCGCCGATGATGCCGTACAGCAGCACGCGCTGGGCGAGCGCCGACGGCACGGCGAACGCGGACAGCAGCAGCATGAACACGAACAGGTTGTCGACCGAGAGCGACTTCTCCACGACGTATCCGGTGAAGAACTCCACCGCGGGCGCGCCGCCGTAGCCCCACCAGAGCAGCACACCGAAGATCACCGGCAGCGCCAGGTAGAAGACAGACCAGGCGACGGCCTCGCGCATCGGCACCTCATGTGGGCGCCGCGTGACCGCGAAGTCCAGCGCCAGGAGCACGAGCAGAACGGTGATGGTCACCGCCCAGAGCAGCGGCGAACCGATTGACTCCAACACCCCGCAAGATCCTTTCCTCGGACACATGGCACCATCCGAGGTCTCCCTCACCCGCACAGGGCGGGCGGCGTCCCGAGGGCGGGGTGACATGCCCGTATTGACCGGAACGATCTTGGCGAGGTACTCCCCTCGCGAGACAGGATACGGGCCGTTTCTGGGAGCCCGCTGGGAGGCGCCTCGAATCACCCGTACGGGCGATGGCGTGTCACGGGCGGTGCGCGGGTGCTCGCGTTCACTACCCTGCCGGTCAGCGGCGGTCCCGCCGCCGACACGCCACGGAGGTGACCAGGTGTCTGACAAGGCGCCGACCATCGCTCACGAACCGGACAACTCCCCAGAAAGCTCGTCGGCGACCGCGGAGCAGCTCCCCGGGCAGCGGCCGGGCGAGCCGGGCGGCCCCGCCACCGACGCTCCGCCGGCCGAGGGCACCGCCCCGGAGGATTCGGCCCAGTTCGGCCGGCCGGGCGCGCCGCTGGGCCGGTCACCGTTCGTGATCGGCCTCACCGGCGGCCTCGGCCTGCTGCTCGCCTACACCTTCTTCCTGGTCATCCAGGACGCCGCGTCGATCCTCATCCTGATCTTCATCGCGCTCTTCCTCGCGATCGGCCTCAACCCCGCCGTCGTACGGCTCCAGCGCTGGGGACTCCCCCGGGCCCTGGCCGTGACCAGCGTCGGCGTCGGCGTCCTGGTCCTGCTCGGCGGCGCGCTGCTCGCGCTGGTCCCGCCGGTGGTCACGCAGACCGGCGCGCTGCTGGACAACCTGCCCGAGTACATCGACCAGATGCGGCGCAGCGAGACCCTGCGCGAGCTCAACGACCAGTACCAGATCATCGACCGCCTGCAGTCCGCCGCCACGGCCTCCAACGTGACCCGCGCGGCCGGCGGCGTGCTCGGCGGCGCCCAGGTCGTCTTCGGCGCGGTCTTCAACGTCCTGACCGTGGTCGTGCTGACCATCTACTTCCTGGCCGCCTTCGACCGGCTGCGGCTCGGCGCGTACAAGCTCGTGCCCGCCTCGCGCCGCGAGCGCGCGCAGGCGATCGGCGACGAGATCCTCGCGAAGGTCGGCGCCTTCATGGCCGGCGCGCTCGCCATCGCCCTGATCGCCGGCGCCACCACCTGGCTCTTCCTGGTGATCGTCGGCGTGACGTACCCGTTCGCGCTCGCCGTCGTCGTCGCCGTCTGCGACCTCATCCCCCAGGTCGGCGCGACCCTCGGCGCGGTCGTGGTCAGCGCGGTCGGCTTCGCCACGAGCTCGGTCACCGTCGGTATCGCCTGCGTGGTCTTCTTCATCGTCTACCAGCAGTTGGAGAACTTCGTCATCTACCCCAAGGTGATGCGCCGCGCGGTCAAGGTCAGCGACCTCGCCGCCATCCTGGCCGCCCTGCTCGGCATCGCCCTGCTCGGCGTGGTCGGCGCGCTCATCGCCATCCCGGCCGTGGCCGCGATCCAGCTCATCGTCCGCGAGGTGGTGCTCCCCCGGCAGCAGCGCAGCTGAGCGCGGTCCCGCGGCGCGTCCGTGGCGACCAGACGACGGATCGCCACGGACGGCCCGGACCCTGTGCGCGACGTCGGCTCACGCGGGGAGCGGGCCGCCGGCCAGGGCGATCACCACGCCGACGGCGGCGGCGCAGAGCAGGGTCGTGACCACGCCGCGCCGGGCGGCGAGGAGCAGGAGCGCGGCGCCGGCCGCGACCGCGTACTGCCAGGGCTCGCTGAGCGCGGCGGTGAGCGGGATGACCGAGCCGAGGATCGAGCCGATCGCGGCCGGTCCGGCACCGTCGAGAAACGCGCGCACGGTCGGATTGCCGCGCAGCCGGTCGAACCGGTGCGCGCCGAGCAGGACGAACGCGAACGACGGCCCGAACGCGACCGCCGCCGCCAGCAGCCCTCCGCCCACACCGGCGGCGGCGAAGCCGACCGCGGCGACGGTGTGCACGACCGGGCCGGGCGTGATCTGCCCGAGCGCGACCGCGTTGAGGAACTGGCCGTCGGTCATCCAGCCGTAGCGCTCCACCGCGTCGGCCCGCATCAGCGGGATGATGACGAAGCCGCCGCCGTAGGAGAGGGCGCCGACCTTCAGCGCGACCCAGGCGAGCGGCAGCAGCACGCCACCGCCGATCCCGGCCACGGCCAGCACCGGGAGCGGCACGTGCGCCGCCGCGGTGCCGGCCGGTCGCCGCGCCCGCTGCGAGACCACCTCGACCGCGCCGCAGGCGAGCAGCAGCAGGACCAGCCACGGGCCGACCAGCGCCGCGCCGGCCAGCCCCACGGCGAGATAGGCCAGCCAGCGCGCGCGGCGGGCCCGCGAGGTGATGCGCTGCCAGCTCGGTGGGAGGAGGCCGACCCCCGCGTGTACGGCGACGGCCGCGACCGCCGCCCCGGCGCCGGCCCCGGCACCGGCGACCCACAGCGGGGGCGAGCCGCCCAGGAAGAGCGCCGCGAGGGCGAGGATCGCCACCAGGCCCGGCCCGATGAACGCGACGCCGCCGACCACCGCGCCGAGCCGGCCCCGCACGTGCCAGGCGCAGAAGATGGCGAGCTGGGTCGAGGCCGGGCCGGGCAGCAGGTTGCACGCCGCCACCGCGTCCTCGAACGCCTCGTCGTCCAGCCAGCGGCGCCGGTCGACGCAGAGCTCGCGGAGCAGCGCGATGTGGGTCGGCGGCCCGCCGAAGCCGATGCAGCCGATCCGCCCCCACTCCTTGAGGACCGTGGCGAGGCTCGCCGTGGGACGGGCTCCGGCGGCGGGCACCGGTGCCATCGGCTCGGCCTCGGTCATGTTGCCGGTGCGGCGGGCTGGCTGGACATCATGCCTCCACAGTGGACGCCGGGGGGACGCGGTGCAGCAGGTGATGGATCCGCACGCTCAGCTCACCGGCCGTACGCACGAACGCGGTGTAGCCGTCGCCCTCGCGGGCCGGGTCGGGGAGGCTCCAGTGGACCAGCTCCGGCTGGCCCGCGAAGGCCGGGCACACCAGGCGAACACGGTCACACAACGTCACCACGTGCCCGAAACGCTCGCCGGCGAACTCGTCCAGGTGCTTGCTGCGCCCCCCGGAGAGGTCGATCCCCCGCTCGGCCATCGCCCGCACCGCATACGGATGCAGCGGCTTGGGATGGCTGCCCGCGCTGCGCACGCGCGCGCCCGGCTCGGCCTGCCGCATCAGCGCCTCGGCCATCTGCGAGCGCGCGCTGTTGCCGGTGCAGAGGAAGAGCACGGCGCCCGCCGGCGGGCGCGCGGCCGGCGGTGGCGGCACCAGCCCCAGGGCCGGGTGCAGCGCGGCGCCCGCCGCGGAGAGCAACGCTCCACAGCGGACCAGGTCGACCGAGTAGAAGACCACGCGCCCGTCGGCGGCGCTGCGCCGCACGGACACCAGGCCGGCCGCCCGCAGCCTCCCCAGGTGGTACGAGACGAGGCTTTGCGGCTCGCCCGCCAGGTCGGTCAGCTCGTGCACCTGCCGGTCACTGCGCGCCAGCTCGACGAGCAGCCGCCACCGCACCGGATGCCCGGCCAGCGCCAGGAACACCGGCGGCGCCACACCGGCCTCGCCCACGCCCCGCACGATACATCAAACCGGTTTGATAGATAACCGGGGCGCCCCTACCCCGGGCCGGCGAAGAGGTCGGTCTGCTCGCCGGCGGTCAGGCCGGTGGCGGAGTGCTCGGGCGCGGGCCGCTCGGGGGCCAGCTGCCGCGTGTAGCGGTGCTCCGCCCCGCCCCGGCGCGAGGTCACCTCGCAGGTCACCATCCGGACCGGAGCGGGCGGCGCCGCGAAGGGCCCCGTGCCCCAGCGGACCCAGAGCGCGACCCGCCCGGCCTCCGCCTCGGCCAGCAGCTTGTCGACGCTGCGCCGCCGGTCGGTACGGTCGATCTCGACGGCGATCGGCGCGGCCCCGGGGCGGGCGCAACCGACGTCGATCCACGAGTGCCGGTGGGCGAACGGCGGCGGCAGCGGCACCACGCTCGGCGCCCGGCGGTACGCCCGCCATCCCTGGCCCACCGCCCACGCCACCACCGCGTCCGCGAGCGCCGCGGTGACCTCGTCGGCGGTCCGGTCGGCGAACCTCAGCTCGGCCAGCCAGCCGGCGAGCGAGGCGGCGACCCGGTCACTGTCTGCCGCAGGGTCCATGGCCGAGACGCTAGCGCGAAACGACCGCGCCGGGGCTACGCGGACTCGCGCAGGACCAGCTCCGTGGGAAGCAGGCGGGACGAGGCTGGCTCGCGGCGGATGAGGCGGAGCAGGACGTCGACCATGTCGGCGGCGACGCGTTCCAGCGGCTGGCGGATCGTGGTCAGGGGCGGGTCGGTCTCGCGGGCGATGCGGGAGTCGTCGAAGCCGCCCACCGCGACGTCGCCGGGCACGCTGCGGCCGGCCCGGCGCAGCTCGGCGAGCGCGCCGGCGGCGAGCAGGTCGGACGCGGCGAAGACGGCGTCGATGTCGGGGCTCTCGGCGAGCAGCTCGCGCATGGCCGCCGCGCCCGCCGCGAAGCTGTAGTCGGAGGTGTGCACCACGAGCCGCTTGAGCGCCCGACGGCCCAGCACGTCGCGGTATCCCTGGAGCCTCTCCTGCCCGCCCACCACCTGCGTGCAGGCGATCATGCCGATCCGCTTGCGGCCCTGGGCGACCAGGTGGCGGGTCATCTGGCGGGCGCCCTCCTGGTCTTCGGCCGCCACGTACGGGATCGCGGCGTCCGCTCCCCCGGGCTTGCCGCACGCCACCGCCGGCACCACGCCGCGCGCCAGGTCGGCGATGACCGGGTCGCCGGAGTGGGCCGAGATGAGCAGCACGCCGTCGACGTGGCCGCCCCGGACGTATCGCAGGACGCGGTCGCGCTCGGCGTCGCTGGACTCCAGCATCAGGATGAGGCTGATGTCGTGCTCGGCGAGCGCCTGCGTGCAGCAGCGCAGCAGCACGCTGAAGTTGGGGTCTTCGAAGAGGCGCTCCTGCGGCTCGGACAGGACGAACGCGACCGCGTTGGACTGCTTGGTGACCAGGCTGCGGGCACTCTGGTTGACGGTGTAGCCCGTGGTGCGCACCGCCCGCTCGACCGCCTTGAGCGCGGCGGGGCTGACGTACCGCGCGCCGTTGAGCACGCGGGAGACCGTGCCCCGGGAGACGCCGGCGACCTCCGCCACGTCGTCGATCGTCGGCCCCCGGCGCATCGCACGGCGGGCGGCACCTCGGGACTTGGGGTGGGGCTGGGCCGCGTCCAAGGGATTGTGACGCGCGTTCGTCGCCTCGGCCACTACCTGCCCCTCCCGTTCCCGCTCATCACACTCAGTTTTCCACGCTGGCCACGGCCCGGGTCGCGGCACCGCGCCGGTGCGCACCACCTGTCTGCGCTCTCATCCCTTCACGCCCCCGCTCACCAGGTCGAGCCGCCAGTACCGCTGGAGGAACAGGAAGAGCGCGACCAGCGGCAGCACGGAGAGGAAGACGCCCATGACCACCAGGGAGTACAGCGCAGGCTGGCTGGCGCCCTGGTTGAGCATCGTGAATAGGCCCACGGTCATCGGGAAGCGGCCGTCGTCGGAGATCATGATGTACGGCAGCAGGAAGTTGTTCCAGATCGCCACGAACTGGAGCAGCAGCAGCGTGACCATGCCCGGGATCATCGGCGGCAGCCCGACCTTCCACGCCAGCCGGTACTCGCCCGCCCCGTCGATCCGCCCGGCCTCCAGCATGTCGTCGGAGACCACCGAGGCGGCGTAGATGCGGGACAGGTAGATGCCGTACGGGCTGATGATGCTCGGCAGCAGCACCGACCAGTACGAGTTGACCAGGTCGAGCTGGGACATCAGCAGGTACTGCGGCACGGCGAGCGTGATCTGCGGGACGAGTACGCCGGCGAGGATCGTCATGAAGATCAGCTCGCGCCCCACGAAGCGGTACTTGGCCAGCGCGTACCCGGCGATGGTGGAGACGCCGACCGAGAGCACCGCGCCGACGCCCGCGTACAGCAGGCTGTTGAGCGCCCACCGCAGGAACACGCCGTCGCGGAAGGCGAGCAGGTGCGTGATGTTGTACCGGAAGCCGCCGTGGAAGCTGGGCCAGAACGAGAACGTGCTGAACAGCTCGCTCGGCCCCTTGGTCGCCGCGATCGCGACCCAGAGCACAGGCGTGAGGCAGTACGCGGCGCCGAGCAGCAGCAGCGCGGTCGGGAGCCAGCGGGTGCGGGGCCGCGCCGAGCCGCGCGGCGCGGTCCGCACCGCCAGCTCGGGCCGTCGCGTGGTGATGATCCGCTCGCTCATCGGTCACTCCCGAACGCGCGCCGTTGCAGCAGCGTGAGTACGCCGAGCGACACGACGAGCGTGCCGATGGCGAGCACCACCGACGCCGCCGCGGCGCTGTGGAGGTCGGCGTTGATGAAGGCGTCCCGGTAGATCGTCATCAGCGGTACCCAGGTGGAGGAGACGGTGTCGGTGAGCGGCTGGAGCGTGGCCGGCTCGGTGTAGACCTGGAGCGTGGAGATCATCGCGAAGATGCCGGCCATGATGATCGCCGGCATGATCAGCGGGATCTTCACGCGGAGCGCGATCTGCAGCTCACCGGCGCCGTCGATGCGCGCCGCGTCGTACATCTCCTGGGGCACGCCGCGCAGGGCCGTGAAGAGCACGATCATGTTGAAGCCGACACCGCCCCACACGCCGATGTTGGCGACCGAGAAGAGCACGCTCCCCGGCGCGAGGAAGTCGGGCGCGGGGAGCCCCACCAGCTCGAACGCGTCCCGAAACGGGCTCACGCCGGGCAGGTAGAGAAAGCCCCACAGCAGCGAGGCGATCACGCCCGGCACCGCGTACGGCAGGAAGATGCCGATCCGGGAGAACGCGCGGAGCCGGACCCGCGGCGTGTCCAGCAGCAGCGCGAAGAGCAGCGCCAGCCCGAGCATCGACGGCACGACGATCACGCCGTACAGGAGCATGCGCAGCAGCCCGTCGAGGTAGGCCGAGTCGGTGAGCACGCTGGCGTAGTTGGCCAGCCCGACGAACTGCTCCTTGCGGAGGCCGAGCCCGCCGCCGGTGACCCGGGAGGCGCGCAGGCTCAGGTACACGGTGTATCCGATCGGCACCAGCAGGAAGAGCACGAGCAGCACGACGGCCGGGGCGACCAGCACGTACGGGGTGGGGCCGCCGCGCCGGCTGGGCCGGCGGCGGCGGACCGTGGTGGCGGCGACCACTCACGCCTCCTCGACCTGGAAGCCCTGCTTCTTGAGGTCGGCGACGGAGGCGGCCTGGATCGCGTCGACGGCGGCGGCGAAGTCGGACCTGTCCTGGATGGCCTTGGCGAAGATGTCGTTGTACTGGCCGTACGTCACGTTGACGTTGGGCGCCCAGTTGAAGCCGCGCGCGGTCTTGGCGATCTCGGCGGCCTCGGTGAAGAACGACGGCTGGTTGGGCATCATCGCCGGCGCCTTGCTCAGCTCGGGGCTGGCCTGGCCCTTGGTGGCGGCCGGGTAGATGCCGCCCTCGCGGATCAGCGCGTCGAGCGCCTCCGGGTCGGTGTTGAGCCACCGCACGAACTTCTCCGCCTGCGCCCGCTGCGACGACTTGCTGGAGATGGCGGTCGCCGAGCCGCCCCAGTAGCCGGTGGCCGGTGCGGCCGCGTCCCACTGCGGCAGCGGCACCATGCGCCACTTGCCCTTGGTGGCCGGCGCGACGCCCTCCAGCACGCCGGCGCCCCAGATCGCGCTCGGCCAGGCCAGCAGCGTGCCGTCGCTCATCGCCTTGTTCCACTCCGGCGTGTACATCGGCTTGCCGGAGAGGACGTCCTGGTTGACCAGCCCGCCCCAGAACGAGGCCACCTTCCTGGTCGCCTCGTCGTTGATGGTCACCGTCCAGGTGCCGCCGTCGTTGACCCACCAGTTGGCGCCGGCCTGCTCGGCGAGGCCGGCGAACCAGCCCGGGTCGCCGGAGGAGAACGTCGCGAGGTAGCGCTTCGGGTCCTTCTGCCGCACCTGCCGCGCCACGGCGGCGAAGTCGTCCCAGGTCTTCGGCACCGTGAGGCCGAGCTGCTGGAACAGGTCCTCGCGGTAGTAGAGCATCATCGGGCCGACGTCCTGGGGGATGGCGTACGCCTTGCCGCCGAACGAGGTCAGCGCCCACGTACCCTCCGTGAACTCGCCCTTGACGCTGTCGGCGAGCGAGGTGAGGTCGGCGGCCACACCGTTGGTGATGAGCACGGGCAGCGCCTGGTACTCGGCCTGGATCAGGTCGGGCGCGTTGCCGGCCCGGTGCGCGGTGAGCGTCTTGGTGATCAGCTCGTCGCCCTGTGCCTGGTTGCTGACCGTCACCTTCTGCGTGGGGTTCTTGGCGTTCCAGATCTCGACGACCTTCTCGATGTTGGCGGCCCAGGTCCAGAACGTCAGGTTGGCCGGGGCGTCGGGGTCGCCCTGCGGCTGGGTCGACTCCTCGTCGTCGCCGCCGCAGGCCGCGAGGAAGGTGGGCAGCGTGGCGGCCGCGCCGATGGTGGCGATGCCCTTGAGGAAGCCGCGCCGCCCGAGCGGGAGCTGCTGAGTCATTGGGGGTGCCCTCCTTGAGTTCACTCGAAGGGGAAGCAGTGTGAGTTGAGTCTCTGTGAGCGTTCACAGAATCTGTGCGCCACGGAGGCCCTGTCAAGGCTTCGTTGCGGAATT